>DATGFU010000069.1:0-15265 GCA_035308865.1 Allostellaceae bacterium
AATGCCGGCCCCGCGCGGGCTGGTATCGGGGGCGATCAGGGCCAGCCCATGCTGCGCGGCAAAGCGCTGCGCCCCGGCCTTGATCAGGAAGGTCTCCTCCGTGCAGGTCAGACCCGCAAGATAGTAGAGGGCCGGCACCTTCCCCTTCTCGGCCTGCGGCGGCAGGTAGACGCCGAACTTCATCTCGGTGCCGGTCGCCTGCGACTGATGGCCGTAGAACCCCATCACGCCGCCGAAGCAGCGTTGCTCGCTGCGCATAGTGACCGTCATGCCATCGCTCCGAACCGGTTCCGCGGGATCGCCTCCCATAGCACCTCCAGGCGCTTCCGGCTGCGTGTTTCAGCCCCGATTTGACCGATAGGATGATGCCGCCCCAAGGGGCGCGGCGCCGGCGCCCGCTTCGAGAACGCGCTTGACGAGCGCATTATGCTCAGGATTAGCATAAGGAGGCCGGTTGATTCCGGTCTTCTTCGTACCATGTAATGCTCAAACTGAGCATAAGAGGTCGATGTGTCAGCCCTAGCCTCCCCGATCGATCCCGCGGTGCTCGAACGCACCCGCCCGGCCTATGAGCGCATGCGGCGCGTCGTGCCCGCGGTCGAGTTCCCCTTCTTCGCCGACGACATCGACGCGATCGAGGACCTCAAGCGCCGGCGCAACGCCATCATCCTGGCCCACAACTACCAGACGCCCGAGATCTTCCACGGCGTCGCCGACATCACCGGCGACAGCCTGGCGCTGGCGCGCGAGGCGGTGCGGGTCGAGGCCGACGTGATCGTGCTGGCCGGCGTGCATTTCATGGCCGAGACCGCGAAGCTGCTGAACCCGTCGCGCACCGTGCTGATCCCCGACACGCGCGCCGGCTGCTCGCTCGCCGCCTCGATCACCGCCGCCGACGTGCGGCTGCTGCGCCAGACCTATCCCGGCGTGCCGATCGTCGCCTATGTCAACACTTCGGCGGAGGTGAAGGCGGAGTGCGACATCTGCTGCACCTCCGGCAACGCCAGGAAGGTCGTCGAGAGCCTGGGCGCGCCGCGCGTCATCATGCTCCCCGACCGCTATCTCGCGCGCAACGTCGCGGCCGAGACGGGCGTCGAGATCATCGCCTGGGAAGGCGCCTGCGAGGTCCACGAACGCTTCACCGCCGCCGACATCGCGAGCCTGCGCGAGAGCCATCCGGGCGTGGTCGTGCTGGCCCATCCGGAATGCCCGCCCGAGGTCGTGGCGGTCGCCGATTTCGCCGGCTCGACCGCCGCCATGTCGAGCTTCGTCGAGAAGCAGCGCACGGGCCGCGTGGCGCTCATCACCGAGTGCTCGATGAGCGACAACCTCGCGGCCTCGCATCCCGGGATCGAGTTCGTCCGGCCCTGCAATCTCTGCCCGCACATGAAGCGGATCACGCTCGCAAACATCCGGCATGCGCTGGAGACCATGACGACGGAGGTGACGGTGCCCGACGCGGTCGCCGCGCGGGCGCGCCGCGCCGTCGAGCGCATGATCGCGATCGGCTGACCGCCATGCGCCCGGAACCCGCCGGGCCGGCGGGGGGGCCGGTCATCATCGGCGCCGGCCTCGCCGGCCTCGTCGCGGCGCTCGAGCTGGCGCCGCGCCCCGTCACGATCCTCACCAAGGCCACGCTCGACGGCGGCGCCGCCAGTTTCTGGTCGCAGGGCGGCCTCGCCGCGGCGATGCTGGAGGGGGACTCGCCGGCGCTGCACGCGGCCGACACGATCGCGTCGGGCGACGGGCTCTGCGATCCCGATTCCGTGCGGCACTACACCGAAGGGGCGCCAGCGGCGGTCGCCGCGCTGGAAGGCTGGGACATGCGCTTCGCCCGCACGGCCGACGGGGCCTATGCCTGCAAGCTGGAGGCGGCGCATTCGCATCGCCGCGTGCTGAACGCCGGCGGCGACGGCACCGGCGCCGCCATCATGCGGGCGCTGCTGGCAAAAGTCCGCGAGACCCCGTCGATCACGATCCTCGACGCCACGGAGGCGCTCGAGCTCGTCGTCGGCGACGGCGGCATCGAGGGTATCGTGGTCGCGCGCAACGGCGAGATCAGCGTCCTCCCGACCCGCGCCGCGGTGATCGCGACCGGCGGCAGCGGCGGGCTGTGGCGCGACACCACCAACCCGCCGGGCGCCATCGGCCAGGGTGTCGGCCTCGCAGCACGGGCCGGCGCCCGGCTGATCGACCTCGAATTCATGCAGTTCCATCCGACCGCGCTCGATGTCGGCCGCGATCCGATGCCGCTCGCCAGCGAGGCGTTGCGTGGCGACGGCGCGGTGCTGATCGACGATCGCGGCGAGCCCGTCATGGCGGACTATCCGCGCCGCGATCTCGAGCCGCGCGATATCGTCTCGCGCGCGGTGTGGCGGCGGATCGCCGCCGGACGGCGCGTCTATCTCGATACGCGCGCCGCGATCGGCGCCGACCTGCCGCGCCGTTTCCCCGGCGTCGCGGCCTCCTGCCAGGCCGCCGGGATCGATCCGGTGGCCGAGCCGATCCCGATCAGGCCGGCGGCCCACTATCACATGGGCGGCATCCAGGTGGACCGCCGCGGCCGCAACGGGATCGACGGGCTCTGGGCCTGCGGCGAAGCGGCTTCGACCGGCCTCCACGGCGCCAATCGCCTGGCCAGCAACTCGCTGCTGGAGGCCGTGGTCAGCGGTCAGGATGTGGCCGCGGATCTCGCCGGCATCGAGCTGCCCGCCGGCGCCACGCCGACCGCGCCTGCCGTGGCCCCGCCGGCACGCGACCCCGCAGCCCTGCAGCGTGTTCGTGCGATAATGACCGAGCATGTCGGCGTGCTGCGTGATGCCGAAGGCCTCCGCCGCGCCGTTTCTCTCCTGCTCCGCGAAGCGGACGCCCCCGGTCCGGCGCAGCAGGCGCTGATGGTCACCGTCGCCGCCCTCGCCCGCACCGAGAGCCGCGGCGGCCATGCCCGCACCGATTTTCCGCAGCACGATCCGGCCCAGGCCGTCCGGCGCGCCTGGACTTGGGACGAAGCGCTGGCGTTCGCCCGGGAGCTCACATGACCAAGCTGCCGCCGCTCCTGATCGAGCCTCTCGTCCGCGCCGCGCTGCTTGAGGATCTGGGCCGTGCCGGCGACATCACGACCGACACGGTCGTGCCGCAAGCGGCCACGGCACGCTTTGCGTTGACGGCGCGGCAGACCGGTGTCGTCGCCGGCCTCGACCTGGCGCTTCTCGCCTTCCGCCTGGTCGAGCCGGAGATCCACGCCGAGGTGAAGCTGGAAGACGGATCCCGCCTCGCGCCGGGCGACGTCATCGCCGTGCTGGAAGGCCCGGCCCGCGGCCTGCTCACGGCCGAGCGCGTGGCGCTCAACTTCCTCGGCCATCTCTCGGGCGTCGCCTCCGCCACCGCCACGCTGGTCGAGGCGATCGTGCCTCACAAGGCCCGGGTGACCTGCACCCGGAAGACGATCCCGGGGCTGAGGCTCGTGCAGAAATATGCCGTCCGGGTCGGCGGCGGCGCCAATCACCGCTTCGGGCTCGATGACGCAGTCCTGATCAAGGACAACCACATCGCCGTGGCCGGCGGCATCCGCCCTGCGGTCGAGCGCGCCCGCGCCGGGATCGGCCATCTGGTCAAGATCGAGGTCGAGGTCGACTCGCTCGACCAGCTCGCCGAGGCGGTCGAGCTGCCGATCGACGCCGTGCTGCTGGACAACATGACGCCGGATCAGCTCCGGCAGGCCGTGGATATGGTCGCGGGTCGCCTCGTCACCGAGGCGTCGGGCCGGATCACGGTCGCGACCGCCCCTGCGATCGCCGCCAGCGGCGTCGACCTTCTCTCGGCCGGCTGGCTGACGCACAGCGCGACCGTGCTGGATATCGGGCTCGACGCGGTGTGAGCCGAACCCGGCCGCCGCTTCAACCGGCGGCCGGCGCTTCGCTCAGCTCCCGGCGGGACTTGCGGCGCGCGGCGGGATCACGACCCGGCGCGGCGGCGTCCTGTACTCGACCACGACCTTGCGCGTGGCCGCCGGGCGCGCGGCAAACTCTGCGGCATAGGGAACGCTCTGGACCGGCGCGCCGGTATGCGGCGCGCGCTCCGCCGCCGGCGCGGCGCGCTTGGGCGCGGCCCGCTTGGCCTGCTTCTGCTGCCGCTTCACGGAAATCTTGTGGGCTCCGACCGCATGCCCGTCGAGCGCCTCGATGGCCTTCTCCACGGAATTGTCGGGCGCCAGATCGATCAGCCCCTGCGACCCGCCCGGCCGATCGTGCCAGCGCTCGATCTTGGCGCCGAGCACGAGCCCATAGTCGTCGAACAGGCTGGCCAACTCGCTCGGCGTGAGCTGGCTCGGCAGATTCGAAACGACGATGTTGCCCCTGAATGGAGGTAACCGCATCTCACCCTCGACGAACTCCTATCGCAGTGCACAAATAGGGTGCGGCGCAACAGGCCGCAACCCCTCCCGGCCCGACTTAGACCCAAAGGAGGTTGCGGCAAGATGTCCGCCCTGGCAGGCGGAGATCCGCTCGACTATTTCTTGCGAAACGCGTCCAGCCGTACCACATCGGCTGGCCCTTCGGGCAGCCGCGGGGGCGCCGGCTCCTTCGCCGGCGGCTCGAGGGCCGGCGTCGCGGCGGACGACTCGGCGTCGGGATGGAATTCGAGCCGGAACCGGACCGAGGGATCCTCGAATGCGACCAATGCCGCAAGCGGCACGGTCAGGCGCTGCGCCTGGCTGTGGAAGCTCAGCGTGACGGCGAATTTCGCATCGTCGACCTCCAGCCCCCAGAACTGGTGCTGAAGCACGATCGTCATGTCGGTCGGGTACTGCGCCCTGAGGAAATCCGGCATCTCGACGCCAGGATGGTCGGTGCGGAAGGTGACGTAGAAATGATGCGCCCCCGGCAGGCCGCGCTGCGCGGCGACCGCGAGCGCCTCCTTGGCCACGCCCCGCAATGCGGTTTCGACCATCTTGTCGTAGCGCAGCGCAGGTTTGGCCATCTCCGCGTCCTGAACCAGTGGGGGGGCTTCTGTTGCCCGGTGCCCCCCCGGAACCGCGCTTACCTAACTAATTAGGCAGCGAGTGCAACGCTGTTGTCGTTGGCACTTGTGGATCGGCCCGATAACGGCGGAACCATGCCGAGCGAAAGGAACACCTTTACCACGCACGTCGAAGCTGAGTCGCCCCCGTAGGATTTGGTGGAGGCGCCGGGCACTGCCCCCGGGTCCGTGACGCTTATTCCATGCACCGTTTATCGCCATAGTCCGTTGCCGGACACGCAGAATATAGGAAGATCCGCGGTCATCCGCAACACAGGCGGCCGCCGCAGCCCAGGGTCTCGGTCTCGATCCCCAACCGCGCGAAATCCTGGGCGAAATCATCCAGCGTCAGGATTCCGACGCAAGGCCGGGCACCCGGCCCGATGGCGGGCCCGTCGCGCAGGCGCCGCACCAGGGCCAGCGCCGGCAATGTCGGGACGAAGGGACCGCGGCCGCCGGTTGCCCGGAGCACCCAGCGCGCCGCCGCCGGCCGCCCTTCCGCATCGATTCCGTCGATCGCCGCGAGCATGCCCCCACGGTCGCTGCCGAACGGCTCGAACAGGTTCGCAACCATGTAAAACCACCGCGCGCAGGGTTCGAGCGACCGCAAGAGGCCTAGTCGTACCAGGAGCCCGGCAGCCGCCAGCCCGCGATGGAGAAATCCCAGCTCCAGCCCGGCCAGGAATTCCGCCGACTCGCGAGGCGCAAAGCGCGTGACGAGCAGATCGAGATCCGGCGTCTCGCAGAGCGACGCGAGGCGCACGCCCAGCCCGGGAATGTCGAGCCTCCGGGTCGAGCCCCACCCCGCGGCCGCCTGCCAGCCTCCGTCGCGGAACACCCTGACCGGCTGCCCGACATAGGACAGAATGGCACGCATGACCGACAGGCCGCGCGGCGCCCGGTTGCCGGGGCAGATCGCCACCAGGATGCGATCGATCGCCTGCCACCCCGCCGCGAGCCGGTCGAGCGCCGCATGCGACAGGGCCGGCGTCGAGCTTGCCCCGGACAGCACGACCACGCCGGCCGCCCGCGCCGCCTCGTCGAACCGCCCGATTCCCGCGACATAGGCCCGCGCGTCCGCCAGATCGACGACGTGGCAGCCGGCCTCGATCGCCGCCTCCGTCAGGTTCGTGCTGCCGTCGTGGAACGGCCCCGCCGCATCGATGACGCAATGGCGCCGAGCCGTCGGATCTCCGCCGCCGAAACACGGTCGCGGTCGAGACAGTACTGGAGCGCCGGCCTGCCGAGACCGGCATTGACGCGGTAAAGGGTCGCCTGAGTGCGCCCCGCCAGCATCGGCTCGACCCCCGGCTCCTCCACAAGCTGCGCCGCGAGCAACCTGCCGAACACGCCGCCGGCCCCGACCAGGAGAACGCGCAGGACCGAAGTCATGACGATGAGTATGGCTGCGATTCCCTTGTCTCGCGCTACGCCATTATCTGCACCTCGGATACGGCGCAGGGGAGATGCACATGCGTAGGTGGCCGGACTTGACGGCGAGCGCACTCGCCGTGGGACTCGCCTGCGGTGCCGCGGCGGCGTCCGACCGCCCCGTCCACCGCTTCCTCGATATTGCGGTCTCGCCCGACGGCAGCCGTGCCGCCTCGGTCGAGGGCGATGCGCCGCCCGCCGGCTACGATCCGCTGGTGCGGACGCTGACCATCCGTCGGCTCGACGGCGGCGCGGCCGTCACGGTGCCCCTCCCCTGCGGCGCCGAAACCGAGTGCTGGCCCGGCTCGCCCGCCTGGACGCCGGACGGGCGGCACCTCGCTTTCGCGCTGCGCAAGCCCGGCAGCCACGCCCGCTCGCTCTACCAGGTCGATGCCGACGGCGGGACCCTCAAGCAGCTCCTCGCCTTCGACGGCACGATCATCGGCCTCGCCTACGCGCCCGACGGCCGGCTCGCCATGCTGGCGACGGCGGGGGCCACCAAGGAGATCGGCGCCACGCAGCCCGGCGCGCCGGTCACCGGCGATCTCGGCGGCCCGGTGCCGGAGCAGCGCATCGCCATCCTGCACGACGGCAAGCTCGACTGGGCCTCGCCGCCCGATCTCTTCGTCTACGAATACGACTGGCGTCCCGACGGCAGCGGCTTCGTCGGCACCGCCGCGCCCGGCGACGGCGACGACAACTGGTGGGTCGCCAAGCTTTACGCCTTCGATGCCGCGGGCGGCGCCGGCCGCGTGATCTATACACCGCCGGACGGGCGTCACCAGCTGGCCCAGCCGAAGATCTCGCGCGACGGCAGGCGCATCGCCTTCATCTCCGGCGTCATGAGCGATTTCGGCTCGACCGGCGGCGACGTCTACACGGTGCCGGTATCCGGCGGCGCCGCGGTCGACCTGACGCCGGGCGCCCGCTTCTCCGCCACGGCGCTCGGCTGGGGCTGCGACGGCACCCTGCTGGCGGACGTGCTCGCCGGCGACGAGCGCCGCATCGCTTCCCTGGGTGACGGCACCGCCCCGGCGACACCGCGCACGCTCTGGCACGGCGCCGAGACCTTCGAGACCGACGAATGGGGTATCGACCTCGCCTGCCCGTCCGGCATAGCGGCGGTCGCGCATGAGAGCATCACCCACGGGCCCGAGATCGCCGCCGGCCGGATCGGCGCCTGGAAGGACATCACCAGCGTCAATGCCGGACCGGCCCCGGCCTTCGACGTCAGGAGCATCACCTGGCAGAGCGAGGGCGCCGAAGTCCAGGGCTGGCTCGAGCTGCCGAAGGGCAAGGCCGGCAAGCTGCCGATGATCACGATCATCCATGGCGGGCCGGGTGCCGCCGCGACCCCGACCTTCACCGGCCCCGGGATCTACGAGACCTTGCTCGGGCGCGGCTATGCGCTCTTCCGCCCCAACCCGCGCGGCAGCTTCGGCCAGGGCGAGGCATTCGCCGCGGGCAATGTCCGCGACCTCGCCGCCGGTCCGTTCCGCGACATCCTCGCCGGCGTCGACGCCGCGCTCCGCGCCGGGCCGATCGATCCCGCCCGCCTCGGCGTCTTCGGCGGCAGCTATGGCGGCTACATGACCATGTGGGCGGTCACCCAGACCGACCGCTTCAAGGCTGCCGTCGCCGCCGCCGGCATCAGCAACCTGCAGTCCTATTACGGCGAGAACGGGATCGACCAGTGGATGATCCCCTATTTCGGCAAGCCGGTCTACGATGACCCCGCCGCGTACGCCGCCGCCTCGCCGATCACCTTCATCCGCAACGCCCGCACGCCGACCTTCGCCTATGTCGGCGCGCTCGACATCGAATGCCCGGCGCCGCAGACGCAGGAGTTCTGGCACGCGCTGCACGAGCTGGGCGTGCCGACCTCCTATGCGATCTATCCCGGCGAAGGCCACCGCTTCCGCGACCCCGCCGACCTGGCCGACGCCGAGCGGCGGACGGTCGAGTGGTTCGACAAATATCTGAAGCCGTAAGCCCTCTCCCGCTTGCGGGAGAGGGTTGGGTGGGGGTGCCCGAAGCTGGCTCAGTAGCGTTGCCTCGGCACCGCCCATATCCGCGCCAGCCGGATCACGTGCACTGCATCTCGATCGAGGCGCAGTCGAAGCGGCGGGCCGAAAGCCAGCGTTCTTCCAACGTGAAGTAGACGTTGCCGCCCGGATCCCAGCCTTGGGATTCGCTGCCGTCGTGATACCAGCCGATCTGCAGCAGCAGCTGTTCGTCGGACTCCACGCGTTCGGAGCCGTAGGTCTCCCAGTTGAGATCGTCCTGGACGAGGTCGGGCCAGCCGAAGAGCTTGCTCGGATGGCAGTCGTCCTCGTCGACAACAGCCCCGTGGCTCGCGAGCCGGTCACGCAGCGCTCCGTAGGTCGCGAGCTCGGCCTCGGAGAGGCCGAGCCGCTCGATCGCCCGGCTCCTCGCGTCCGGCAGCTCGATCGTCGTGTAGATGTCCAGATCGCACCGCGGAAAGAGCATTGGTGCCTCGCTCGGCACGGACGCCGGCTCGACCCGCGACGCGTCGGCGACATGCTGGATCGAGAAGGCTCCGGTCGGCGAGCAGCCATGCACGTCGTCGTGATCGCCGAAGAACAGAAGCAGGCCGTGATCCGGCAGCGGATTGGCGCCCGCCGCCGCGGCGACCGCGGCGCAGTCGATCTGGGCCAGGAACAGGAGCGGCTCCTCATAGGTGTCATTGAACGGCCATGCCCAGCGTGGCGGCACCCAGGGCAGGCCGCCGAGGGACGAGCCTGGCCGAGTGGGATCGGCCGCGCGCGGCCACAGTCCGATCGCGCGGCGGCGCAGCGACCGGATGGCCGCCGCCTTCTCGCCGGGGAAGGCATGATCGATGAGCGCTGCCGCGGCTTCCGCCGTACATCCCGGCGGCTTCGGCCGATAGCTCAGCGCGATGCGCGGCGGCTCGTGCCTTGTGAGGCCCTGCGCCATCTGCGGCCGCATTTCAAACCATCGCCTGGCGCCTTGGCCGATCTCATCGCGGCGCTCCGCCAGAGCGGCGATTGTACGTTCGGCAGAATCGAGCAGGACCTGCTGCCAGCCGCAGTGCCAGGCCGTGAGGAGCCGTATCTCCGCCTCATGGTGACCGAGCATCGCCTCCAGGGCCTCGTCCCGTTTCCAGTGGGCATCGATCAGGTCGAACACCCGCGTGCGCCGCGCGAAGCGCCGATTGTACCGCCCCGTGTGACCGACCGATTCGAGCTCGGTCGTGAGGGCCGCGATCTGATCGATCAGCGCTTGAAGTTCAGGCTGCATCGGCGGCTTCCTGGGTGCACGATGCCCCCTTATGTTCTTGTTTTGTTCATGACGCAAGAGAGATCCGCTACGAACCCGCTTTATTGTGGCACCTAGACCGCATTGTGCAAATTACGTATTTTACACGTAACTTCATCGAGGCGATCATGACCGACACCCCGGCGGTTCCGGCCACTGAATTCTCGCGCAACTTCGCCCGCTACCAGGAGGAAGCCATCGAGGCTAAGGTCATCAACGTCACCAGCCATGGCCGGATCGTCGGAGCCTATCTCTCCGCGAGCGAGGCCGCGCATTATGAGAAGCTCAAGCGACGGGAGAGGCAGTCGCTCGTCGTCGGCGCGCTGCCTGACGACATCGTGGCGGCGATCGAAGCGGCGGAGTACGGCGTCGAGCCTCGATGAATCTTCCAGTCCCAAGACCGGGCCTGGTGATCCGATACAGCTTCTTGTGGAGCACAGAGAGGGCCGAGGGCGCGACCGAGGGATTCAAGGACCGGCCGTGCGCGATCGTCGTCGCCGCGCGTCGCGATCGGACCGGTGACATCCGCAACGCCCGCACGCCGACCTTCGCCTATGTCGGCGCGCTCGACATCGAATGCCCGGCGCCGCAGACGCAGGAATTCTGGCACGCGCTGCACGAGCTGGGCGTGCCGACCTCCTACGCGATCTACCCCGGCGAAGGCCACCGCTTCCGCGCCCCCGCCGACCTCGCCGACGCCGAACGCCGGACGGTGGAATGGTTCGATAGGTATCTGAAGCCGTAGAGCCCCTTACCGGCATATCTCCCTCGCTGGCCCATCGACCCGCTTCCCCGCCGCCGGCAAATGCGCGAGAAAGCCGGCGATCCATGGCCGGCCGCATGACAACCAGCGACGGAGCACGCCGATGAATCCGAACAAGGCGCTTTGGGAAAAAGGCGATTTCACGCGCATCGCCGCGAGCATGCGCGAGAGCGGCGAGGCGCTGGTCGGCTCGCTCGGGATCACGCCGGGGCTGAAGGTCCTCGACCTCGGCTGCGGCGACGGCACGACCGCCCTGCCGGCGGCCAGGCTCGGCGCCGAGGTGCTGGGCGTCGACATCGCGCGCAACCTCGTCGAGGCCGGCAACCGGCGGGCCCGGGAAGCGGGCCTCGCCAATCTCCGCTTCCAGGAGGGCGACGCGACCGACCTCGCCGGGCTCGAAAACGACAGCTTCGACCTCGTCGTCAGCATCTTCGGCGCCATGTTCGCGCCCCGGCCGTTCAATGTGGCGAACGAGACCGTACGCGTCACCCGCAGCGGCGGCCGGATCGTGATGGGCAACTGGATCCCCGGCGACCCCACCCTGGTGGCGCAGATCCTGAAGATCAGCGCCGCCTACACGCCGCCTCCGCCGGAAGGCTTCATCAGCCCGATGATTTGGGGCGTCGAGGCCAATGTCATCGAACGCTTCGGTGCCGCCGGCATTCCGGCCGGCGACGTGTCCTTCGCCCGCGACACGTACTGGTTCCGGATGCCGGCCCCACCGTCAGCGCTGGTGGATGCGTTCCAGACTTATTACGGCCCCACCATGAACGCCTTCGAAGCCGCCGAGAAAGCCGGCCGCGCCGCCGATCTGCGGCGGGAGCTCGACGCGCTCTTCGCCAGCCAGAACGCCAGCGGCCGCGACGACGCCACCGCGATCCCGGCGACCTTCCTGCGGGTGATGGTGACGGTGAGGTAGGAGGGATGGGACGGAAGCGGCACTTTCTATTGAGCAGGGTCGACGTGCCGACCATGTCCCCCGCCTCGACTCCCCCGGTCTGGCTCGGCGTGATAGACTAAATTCATGAATCTCGTCCTCCGCATTCCCGACGATCTCGCCGATCGCCTGCGCGCCGGCGGCGACATCGAGCGGCAGGCCTTGGAGGCGTTGGCGCTGGAGTCGTATCGGTCTGGCCGCCTCACGAAGCCCGAGCTGCGCCGCCTTCTCGGCTTCGACACGCGCATGCAGCTCGACGAATTCCTGAAGGCTCACAACGTGTTCGAGTCCTACACGCTCGCCGAGTTCGACCGTGAACAGGAAGACCTGCAGCGACTGGGCTTCTGACCGCGTATGCGGGTCGTCGTCGCCGACACCGGCCCCCTGAATTATCTCGTCCTGATCGGCGCGATCGATCTCATTCCGAAGCTCTTCGGTCGTGTTCTGATCCCGGAAGTGGTTCGTGCCGAGCTTTGTCATCCTGGCGCGCCGCCCCTCGTCCGGGATTGGGCCAATCGCTTGCCCGAGTGGGTCGACGTCCGAGACGTCTCATCCTCTGAGATAATGGATCCGGCGTTGACAACTTTGGATGATGGTGAGGCCGCGGCCTTGGCTCTCGTACGGAGCGTGGGGGCCGATCTGGTCCTGATGGACGATCGTGCCGGCGCTGCCGTCGCCAAGCGCGAGGGCTTTGCAGTCACTGGCACGCTCGGCGTGCTTGCGCTCGCCGCTCGGCACGGCTTTATCGATCTCGCCGAGGCCTTTGGACGGCTGAAGGCGACGAATTTCCGCTATCGGCCGGAGATTCTGGACACACTGCTTGCACGGCACGTCGCCCCCAAGCGGTGACGCATGGAGCTTGGCCGAGGTGACGATTCGCCGCCCGGAATTCGTTGAATCTTCCCTCTCTTGAGCCACATCAACGCACCCCCCATATCGATGCGGTTGGCTAAGGCCGGCGCGACGGGCGCGGCCCCGCCGTGGTGCGCTTCGGGCACCTCAGAGGAGACGACATGGACATCGAGAAGTTCACCGACCGGTCGAAGGGATTCATCCAGGCCGCCCAGGGCCTGGCGCTCAGGCGCGGCCATCAGCGGCTGATGCCGGAGCACCTGCTGAAGGTGCTGCTGGAGGACGAGGAAGGCCTCGCCGCCAACCTGATCCAGGCGGCTGGCGGCAATCCCGCGCTCGCCTCTTCCGGCGCCGACGCGGCGCTCGACAAGCTGCCCAAGGTCGAGGGCCAGGGCGCCGGCCAAGTCTATCTCGGACCCGAGCTGGCGCGCATCCTCGAGAATGCGGAGGCGCAGGCGAAGAAGGCCGGCGACAGCTTCGTCCCGGCCGAGCGGCTGCTGGTAACCCTCGCCGTCGGCGGCGGGGCGGCCGGCGACGCGCTCAAGAAGGCCGGCATCACCGCGCAGACCCTCAACGCCGCGATCAACGATGTCCGCCGCGGCCGCACCGCCGACAGCGCCTCGGCCGAGCAGAGCTATGATGCGCTGAAGAAATACGCGCGCGACCTGACCGAGGCGGCGCGCAACCAGAAGCTCGACCCGGTCATCGGCCGCGACGAGGAGATCCGCCGCACCATCCAGGTGCTGTCGCGCCGCACCAAGAACAACCCCGTGCTGATCGGCGAGCCCGGCGTCGGCAAGACCGCCATCGTCGAGGGCCTGGCGCTGCGCATCGCCCATGGGGACGTGCCCGAGAGCCTCAAGGACAAGAAGCTGATGGCGCTCGACCTCGGCGCCATGATCGCCGGCGCGAAGTATCGCGGCGAGTTCGAGGAGCGGCTGAAAGCCGTGCTCTCCGAGATCGGGCACGAGGCCGGCAAGATCATCCTCTTCATCGACGAGCTGCACACGCTGGTCGGCGCCGGCAAGGCGGACGGGGCGATGGACGCCTCCAACATGCTGAAGCCCGCGCTCGCGCGCGGCGAGCTGCACTGCGTCGGCGCCACCACGCTCGACGAGTACCGCAAGCATATCGAGAAGGACGCTGCGCTCGCCCGGCGCTTCCAGCCGGTCTTCGTCAGCGAGCCGACGGTCGTCGACACGATCTCGATCCTCCGCGGCCTCAAGGAGAAGTACGAGCTGCACCACGGCGTGCGGATCACCGACGGCGCGATCGTGGCCGCGGCGACCTTGTCCAACCGCTACATCACCGACCGGTTCCTGCCCGACAAGGCGATCGACCTGGTCGACGAGGCGGCGGCGCGCCTCAAGATGGAGGTGGATTCCAAGCCCGAGGCGATCGACGAGCTCGACCGCCGCATCATCCAGCTCAAGATCGAGCGCGAGGCCTTGCAGAAGGAGACCGACCCGGCCTCCAAGGAACGGCTCGAATCGCTCATCGGCGAGCTCAGCGAGCTGGAGGAGCGGTCCGCCGTCCTGACCGCCCAGTGGAAGGCCGAGAAGGACAAGCTCGCGGGCGCCGCGAAGCTCAAGGAGCAGCTCGACCAGGCGCGCGGCCAGCTGGAGCAGGCGCAGCGCTCGGGCGACTGGGCCAAGGCGGGCGAGCTCACCTACGGCGTGATCCCGCAGCTCGAGGAGAAGATCAAGGAAGCCGAGGGCCAGGGCGCCGGCCGCATGCTGGAGCAGGCGGTCACCGAGCAGCACATCGCCGGCATCGTCTCGCGCTGGACCGGCATCCCGGTCGACAAGATGCTCGAAGGCGAGCGCGGCAAGCTCCTGCGCATGGAGGAGGAGCTCGAGAAGCGCGTCATCGGCCAGGACGAGGCGGTGATCGCCGTCTCGAACGCGGTGCGGCGCGCCCGTGCCGGGTTGCAGGATCCTAACCGGCCGATCGGCTCGTTCCTGTTCCTCGGCCCCACCGGCGTCGGCAAGACCGAGCTGACCAAGGCGCTCGCTGCATTCCTCTTCGACGACGAGCAGGCGCTCATCCGCATCGATATGTCCGAGTACATGGAGAAGCATGCGGTCGCCCGCCTCATCGGGGCGCCGCCGGGCTATGTCGGCTACGAGGAGGGCGGCTCGCTCACCGAGGCGGTCCGCCGCCGGCCCTACCAGGTGATCCTCTTCGACGAGGTCGAGAAGGCGCACCCCGACGTCTTCAACGTGCTGCTGCAGGTGCTGGACGACGGGCGGCTGACCGACGGCCAGGGCCGCACGGTCGATTTCCGCAACACGCTGATCGTGCTGACCTCGAACCTGGGCTCCGAGATCATCGCGAGCCAGCCGGAAGAGACCACGATGGAAGACGTCCGGCCGCAGGTCATGGAAGTCGTCCGCGGCGCCTTCCGGCCGGAATTCCTCAACCGGCTGGACGAGATCCTGCTGTTCCGGCGGCTGTCGCGGGCGGACATGGGCGGCATCGTCGACATCCAGATCGCCCGCCTCCGCACGATGCTGGAGGAGCGCGACCTGAAGCTCGACCTGACGCCGCCCGGCCGCGAGTGGCTCGCCTCCGAGGGTTACGACCCCGTCTACGGCGCCCGGCCGCTGAAGCGGGTGATCCAGCGCGAGCTGCAGAACCCGCTGGCCCAGATGATCCTCGACGGCACGCTCGGCGAAGGCGACACCGTCCGCGTCACCGGCGGAAGGCTGGGCCTCGTCCTCGAGAAGATCGAGGCGCAGGCCGCCTGACGGAGCGTCCGAAGCACCCCCACCCAACTCTCCCCCGCAAGCCGGAAAGGGCTCGTTACCCCCTCTCCCGCAAAGCGAGGCTTTTGCAGAACGAAGAAATCTGCGATTCTTCCCGCGAGGATTGGGGAGGTTGGGATGGCGCATCGCGAGTTGGGGCAGTTGAGCCTTGCCGATCATCTTGTGGCGCGGGGGACGCGGTCGAAGGGGATGCTG
>DATGFU010000070.1:0-3555 GCA_035308865.1 Allostellaceae bacterium
CCACCTCGCGGCCCAGCACCAGGTTGACCATGGCGAAGTTCGGCAGCCGCACCAGCATCCTGGCCAGCAGGTAGCTCCAGCGCGCCAGCCGGTAGAGGACGATCATCGGCGTGCCCAGCAACCCCACCTCGAGCGTCGCGGTCCCCGACGCGCAGAGCGCCAGGTGCGAGCCGGCGATGGCGCCGAAGCGGTCGTCGCTCTCCACCCGCACGGGCAGGCCGCGCTCGGCCGCGCCCCGCCGCCGGAACGCCTCGACGTGCTCGGCCAGCAACGCCTCCGGGATGCCGGGAGCGCGGACGATCGTCACCGCGACCGGCAGCTCGGCCGCCACTCTCGCCGCGGCCGCCAGCATCGCCGGCAGCAGCGCCTCGACCTCGCTGCGCCGCGATCCGGGCAGCAGCGCCAGCCGGTAGGGCTCTCCCGCCACCGGCTCGCGGTCCCAGGCGCTCGGCAGCCGCGGCACTTCGTCGACCAGCGGATGGCCGACGTGCACCGCCCGCACGCCCGAGCGCCGGTAGAACTCCTCCTCGAAAGGGAACAGCACCAGCATCTCGTCGACCCGCCGCGCGATCGTCCGCACCCGTCCCCGCCGCCACGCCCAGACCTGGGGGCTGATGTAGTAGATGACCGGGATGCCCCGGCGCGCCAGCCGGCCGGCCAGCCGCAGGTTGAAGTCGGGGAAGTCGATCAGCACCGCGGCACGCGGCCGCCGCCGGTCCACCTCCGCCAGCAGCGCGGCGAACACCTGGCGGACCCGCGGCAGCACCTTCAGCACCTCGACGACCCCCACCACCGCCACCTCGGAGCTGTCGGCGACCGTCTCGAGCCCCGCCGCCCGCAGCTCGGCGCCGCCCAGCCCGAACGCTCGCAGTCCCGGCACCAGCCGGCGCAGCTCGGCGAGCAGGCGCGCGCCGTGCAGGTCCCCCGACGCCTCGCCGGCCACCATCAGCAGCTCCTCGCCGCCGCAGCTACCGCAGCTATCGCCGATGGCCGCCGCATCGCCGGCCGGCGCCGCCGTCACGGGATCGGCGCCGGCGGACCGGGGGGGAACGGATACATCAGCCAGGCGACGATCAGGCCGCCGCCGACCATGCCGAGGAAGAGCTGCAGGAAGAGCACGATCTGCGCGCGGCGCTCGCGGCGCCAGAGGGTGGTGAAGAACAGGCTCACCAGCAGGGCATACACCACCATCAACAGGAAATGCGACAGCACGGTTCACTCCTTCTGGCCGCTGGCGATGTCCCAGGCGTCCAGCACCAGCAGCAGGTTCATGAGGCCGGCGGTGAGCAGGAAGGCGGTGCCGTACTCGAAGCCCGCCGCTTCCTGCTGGCCCTCGTAGCGCAGGCCGTACCGCAGCACGAAGTAAGGCACGCCCATGCCGATCTCGCCGAACGTGGCCAGGTAGGTCAGCCACTGCCCCTGCATCGGGCGGTAGAGGTTGCCCTGCAGGCCGCAGCCGATGCCGATCGCGACGATCACCAGCAGGAAGAAGATCACGCCGCGCGCGACCCGCTTGAGATAGAGGTGGCCGAGGCCGGGCACCAGCCAGGCGAGCGCCACGGCCATCACCGCCTGGGCGGCGGGAAGCGGCTGCGCCGCCTGGGCATCCTGGGAAGGCGAGGGCGCGGGGGGCACCTCGGGGCTAGCGGTATCCGCCAATCGATTCCTCCTCGTCGCCGTGAGCGACGTCGTGGGCGAGGAGCGCGTGCGGCCCCATGCGCGGCGCTATCGCGGCGCTACCCGCCCGCTCAGCACTCGTCGTTCAGCAGCTCGCGCAGCTCTTTGCCCGGCTTGAAGTAGGGGATGCGTTTCGGCGGCACCTTCACCTTGTCGCCGGTCTTCGGATTGCGCCCGGTGCGAGCGCCGCGGTGGCGGATGCGGAAGCTGCCGAAGCCCCTGAGCTCGATCTTCTCGCCATCCTTGAGCGAGTGGACGATGCTGTCGAACACCGTGTTGACGATGATCTCGGCGTGCTTCTTGGTCAGCTGCGTCGTCCGAGCCACTTCCTCCACCAGCTCGGCCTTGGTCATGCCGTCCTTCAAAGGCACCGTCGTCATCTCCCACCCCTTTCCTCAGAATGGACGCCGGCTGGCCAGAGGGGCATCGAGGCGCGCCACTCAGGCCAAGCCGCGTGGTCCGCCGCTTCGCGTTCGCCCGACCTACTCTGAAGACCCCGCGTGCTCGTCCTGCTGCTGTTGCTTCTTGCCTTCGCGCCGCTTGCCGCGGGCGGGTTCCGTGGCGGTGGCCACGACCGCGGCGTCCGCCGTCGGCGCAGCCGCCTCCTCGTGACCGGCCAGGGACTCCGGCGCCTCCGCGGCTTCGGGACCCGGCAGGGCCGTCGCGGCGGCGCCGCCGGCGCCGATCGCCGATTGATGGCGGCGCGCGGCCGCCTCGGCCTTCATCTCGGAGACCTCGTTCGGCGACGGCTGCGTCACGCCGCGCATCGACAGGCCCACCTTCTTCTCGTCCTCCTCGATGCGCAGGATGCGCGTCCGCACGTAATCGCCGACCGCGAAGCGGTCCTCGAGCTTGGCGCCGCCCGGCACGTCGATCTCGCTGACATGGGCGAGGCCCTCGAGCCCGTTGTAGATGTCGATGAACAGGCCGAAATCGGTGACGTTGACGATGCGGCCGCTGAGCACGTCGCCGACCTTGTGCTGGCGCGCGAACTCATCCCACTCGTTCGGCATGAACTCCTTGATCGACAGCGAGACGCGCTGGTTCTCGACGTCGATGTTGGTGATGCGCGCCCTGACCACGTCGCCCTTCTTCAGCACCTCGCTGGGATGCTTGACCCGCTTCGTCCAGCTCATGTCCGAGACATGGATCAGGCCGTCGATGCCCTCGGTGATCTCGACGAAAGCGCCGAACTCGGTCAGGTTCCTCACCTTGCCCTCGATCACCGTGCCCTCGGGGTGGGTGTCGGCCAGCTCCTCCCAGGGATTGCGCTCGGTCTGGCGCAGCGACAGGCTGATGCGCCGCTGATCCATGTCGAGCTCGGAGACGATCGCCTCCACCTCGTCGCCGACCTCGAGGATCTTGGCCGGGTTGACGACCTTCTTGGTCCACGACATCTCGCTGACGTGGATCAGGCCCTCGACGCCCTCCTCGATCTCGACGAAGGCGCCGTAGTCGACCAGCGACACGACACGGCCGCGCACCCGCGAGCCGATCGGGTACTTCTTGTCGACCAGCGTCCACGGGTCGTCGCCCTTCTGCTTGTAGCCGAGCGAGACACGCTCGGTCTCGGGATCGAACTTCAGGATCACCACCTCGACCTCGTCGCCCACCGAGAAATGCTCCGAGGGATGATTGACGCGCCCCCACGAGATGTCGGTGATGTGCAGCAGGCCGTCGATGCCGCCGAGGTCGATGAACGCGCCGTAGTCGGTAAGATTCTTGACGACGCCGCGGAGCACCTTGCCTTCGCCGAGCGTGTCGAGCGTGGTCTTCTTCTTCTCGGCGTTCTCCTCTTCGAGGAGGACCTTGCGCGAGAGCACGATGTTGCCGCGCTTCTTGTTGACCTTAATAACGCGCATGCGGAGCTCTTGTCCG
>DATGFU010000071.1:0-8782 GCA_035308865.1 Allostellaceae bacterium
TCGATGACGTAACGCGAGCGGGGGCACGGCGGAATGCGCTTCACTTTCCCGCCCTACAGATCGGCGTAGGGCGGAAAAGCGAAGCGCATTCCGCCAGCTATAGCCGATACACGCGTTTGGCGGTGCCCGAGAACAGCGCCACCTTCTCTTCCAGCGAGGCGCCGGCGGCAAGGCGCTTGAAGGCGTTCCACAGGACGGCGTAGCTGCTGCTCGCCCGGTCCACCGGGAAGTTGCTCTCGAACATGCAGCGGGCGGGGCCAAAGGCCTCGATGGACGGCTCGATGTAGGGCCGCCAGTGCACAGCGAGGTGGGCGGACAACGGCTCCGTCCCTTCGTGCGGCGGCAAGGCGAAGAGGCGCATGCCGAGGCCGCCCAGCTTCATCACGACATTGGAGCAGGCGGCGAGGGCAGCGATGCCCTGCCGCCACTCCCGATAGGTCTCGTCCGGCCGTTCCGCGTAGGCACCGAGGCGGACGGGACCGCCCGTGTGGTCGATGATGATCGTCGTCTCGGGAAAGGCTCTCGCGAGGTCGACCGCATCGTCGAGCTGCCGGTGGAAGAGCCATGAATCGAAAGTCAGGCCGAGCGGCGCGAGGCCTGCGAAGCCTGCCCTGAACCGCGTGTCGCGGAGCAATCCGGCCGGCCGCCGCGCCGTGCTGAGCGTCGGATCGGGATCGCTCGCGGCCATGTAGCGGATGCCGCGCAACCGCCCGCCGCCCGCGGCGACAAGCGCTTCGAGAACCGGAACCACGCCGTCGCCGAGGAGGAGATCGGCGAATCCGACGATGCCGGCGCAGGCCAGGGTCGGCCCGTAAGTGCCGCTGGCGCTCGCCGCGGCCATGCCGTTGGCGAACTCAACCTCGCCTACGGGCCGGAACGCTGCTGGCCCTTGCGCCCGATACATGGCGCCGGCCTCGACATATATGCTGGCGACGACGCGATGGCCGCTCTCGGTATCCGCCAGAAAATCCGGGAGCAGATAGCGGCCGATATCGGGCAGCAACTCGGATGCCTCCCAGAGATGATGGTGGGCATCGACGATGGCGAGCTCTGGCTCGAGAATTGCTTCGACTGTCTGACTCATGGAGCCTCTCGCCTCGGTTTCGTGGCCGCGTCGGCGGGCATGCCTGACATGCCGCCGCCATTCCGCATGCGCAAGCGACCACGCTGGACGGAATTAGATGACGTTATATATAATGTGATCGCTTGTGATATGGGGTCGCCATTGAATTCGTCGCTCAAAGGCTCTTCCGCTCCTGCTGCGGGGCTGGTTCTACACGACGTGGCCCGGCTGCTGCGTCGGCGTTTCGAGCAGCTCGCCCGGGTTCGTCAGCTTGGCATGACCCGTGCCCAGGCGGCGGTGCTGGTCCATCTGTCGCGTAGCGAGGGCATCAACCAGGTCTCGCTCGCTCAGTTGATGGAGCTGGAGCCGATCACGCTCGTCCGCCTGCTCGATCGCCTGCAGGCGGCCGGCTTCGTCGAGCGCCGGCCCGATCCGGCCGACCGCCGCGCCTGGCGTCTGTACCTGACCGATGCCGCGCGGCCCATGATCGTGAAGATCGAGAAGCTCGGCGGCGAGATCTTCGAGGAGGCCGCGCTCGATATCGGCGAAGCCGACCGGGCGACGCTGGTGCGCGTCCTCAGCACGATGAAGCTGAACCTGCTAGACAAGTTTGCCGAGCCGGCCGATAGCGCCATGCAACATGCGATGGAAGAGGCGCTTGATGCCTGACGGCGCGATCCACGACGTCGTAGAGCGCGTGCGCGCGCCGCGCCGCATCGCGCTGAGGCCGCTGCTGCTGGTCGTGGGCCCGGTCGCCGTCGTGGCGGGTGCGGTGTGGCTCTTTCTTTCCGGCGGGCGCTATGTCTCGACCGACAACGCCTATGTCCAGGCGGATCTGGTGCAGGTGTCGACCCAGGTTTCCGGCATGGTCAAGGCGGTCGAGGTCCGCGACAACGAGCATGTGAAGGCCGGGCAGGTCCTGTTCCGCCTGGACGAGGAGCCGTTCCGCTTCGCCGTCAACGATGCCGCGGCGCAGCTGGCCTCGATCCGCGGGGACATCGAATCGATGCGGGCCGACCTCCGCGCCCACGAGCAGGAGGTGAAGCTCGCGCAGGTCGATGTCGACTTCGCGCGCCGCGAGTGGCAGCGCCAGAGCGATCTCTTCGCCCAGCACGTGGCGCCCCAGTCGAAGATGGATCAGGCGCAGCAGGGGATCGACGGCGCCGAGCGTCGTCTCTCGATGGCGCAGCAGCAGGCCGCCTCGGTGCTGGCGCACTTCCCGGACGGGGTCGACGAGCCGACGGATACGATCCCGAAGGTCAAGGCGGCCCAGGCCAAGCTCGACCAGGCGCAATGGGACCTCGACCACGCGGTCGTGCACGCGCCGGCGGACGGCGTCACCACCAACGTGCCCAACCTCCAGGCCGGCCATTACTTGGCCGCCGGCACGCCGGCCTTCGGGCTCGTCCTCGACGGCACCACCTATATCGACGCCAATCCCAAGGAGACGCAGCTCACCTGGGTCCGGCCGGGCCAGCCGGTCGCGGTCACGGTCGACACCTATCCCGGCGTCACCTGGGACTGCGCGGTCGCCAGCCTGGCGCCGGCCAGCCGCTCGGAGTTCTCGCTGCTGCCGGCGCAGAACACCTCGGGCAACTGGGTCAAGGTGGTGCAGCGCATTCCGGTGCGGGTCGCCTGTCCGGCGGCGCCGGACAAGCCGATCCTTCGCGCCGGCATGAGCGCCGAGATCGAGATCGACACGGGCCATCGCCGGACCCTGGCCGACCTGCTCGAGGCCGTCGGGCTCTGAGGCATCCGGCATGGGCGAAGACGTCAAGCATCGCGGGGCAATCACCGCGTTCATCATCTCGGCGACGACGATGCAGACGCTCGACACGACGATCGCCAACATCGCGCTGCCGCATATGCAGGGGAGCTTCTCGGCCAGCCAGGACCAGATCAACTGGGTGCTGACCAGCTACATCGTCGCGGCCGCGATCGCGACGCCGCCCACGGGGTGGCTGTCGCGGCGCTTCGGCCGGGCCCGCCTGCTCGAATTCGCCGTCGCCGGCTTTACCGTCGCATCGGTGCTCTGCGGGATCTCGCAGAGCCTTGAGGAGATGGTCCTGTTCCGGCTGCTTCAGGGGCTGTGCGGCGCCTGCTTCGTGCCGCTGTCGCAGGCGGTGATGCTGGACATCTATCCGAAGGAGCGCCAGGGCTGGGCCATGGCACTGTGGGGCGTCGGCGTGATGATCGGCCCCATCCTCGGCCCGACCATCGGCGGCTGGCTCACCGAGAATCTGGACTGGCGCTGGGTCTTCCTGATCAATCTGCCGGTCGGGGTGGTCACCTGGGTTGGGCTCGTCACCTTCCTGCCCGAGCGGCGCAGCGTCGACACCATGGACTTCGACTGGTTCGGGTTCGCCACGCTCAGCCTCGCGATCGGCGCGCTGCAGCTGATGCTCGACCGCGGCGAGCAGCTCGACTGGTTCAGCTCGCCCGAGATCATCACGGAAGCCGTGATCTCCGGTCTCGCCTTCTACCTCTTTCTCGTGCAGCTGCTCACGGTCAAGCACCCCTTCATTTCGCCCGGCGTGTTCAAGGATCGCAATCTGACGATCTCGGTAGCCTTCATCTTCGCGCTGGCCGTGCTGATGCTCGGCAGCATGGCGCTGGTGACGCCGTTCCTGCAGGCGATTCTGGGCTATCCGGTCGTGACGGCCGGGCTGGCGCTGGCGCCCCGCGGGATCGGGACGATGGTCGCCATGTTCACCGTGGGCTATCTGCTCGGCCGCATCGATGTGCGGTTTCTCCTCCTCTTCGGGCTGACCCTGTTGACCTATACGCTTTGGGCGATGTGCCAGTTTACCACCGACGAGCCGGAATCGATCGTCGTCTTGAATGGGTTGGTGCAGGGGTTCGGCCTCGGGTTCCTGTTCGTGCCGCTCTCGACGGTGGCGTTCGCGACGCTGCCGCCGACGCTTCGCGCCGAGGGAGCGGCGATCTTCAGCCTCGCGCGCAATATCGGCGGTGCCATCGGCATCTCGATCTTCGTCGGTCTCCTCGACCGGAGCACCCAGGCGAATCACGCCGACATCGCGGCCTATGTGACGCCGTTCAACCGCATGCTCGATGTCGGCGCGATGCTCGGGACGAAGGCACAAGTCACGGCGATGACGTTGGACAGCGAGGTGATGCGGGAGGCCTCGACGATCGCCTATCTCAATGATTTTCGGGTGATGATGTGGCTGGGGCTGGCCCTGGTGCCGCTGGTGCTGCTGCTGCGCGTGCAGCGGCAGCCGGCGGTGGAATCGCCGGCCGCCGCCTTCGAGTAGGTCCGTGAGGGACATCCTCGCTGCCGTCATGCCGACGACGGGATCGTGGTGGTCTCCGCAATATAGGGCGTTATGCGTCGATGAGTTTTCCTAATATAGACGATAGACAAATCAAGACCAAGCCTACGATAGCAAGAACTGATCGCGATACGGCTTTGCAAGCCGGATTCCATCGGCTATCCCTGCAGTCGAGAGGGGAGGCTTACGAGGTTCGGCATGTATGACATCTTGAACGGATTGCGGATCGTCGAAGGTTCGTCCTTCATCGCCGCGCCGTCCTGCGGTTTGAATCTGGCCCTGCTGGGCGCCGAGGTGATCCGTTTCGACGCGATTGGCGGCGGTCCGGATTTCCGGCGCTGGCCGCTCGCGCCCGGCGGCGCGAGCCTCTATTGGGAGGGGCTGAACAAGGGCAAGCAGTCGATCGCGATCAATCTTTCGCAGCCGGAAGGCCGGGAACTCGCCGCCCGGCTCGTGACCGCGCCGGGCGAGAATGCCGGCCTCTTCGTCACCAATTATCCGGCAGAAGGGTTCCTCTCCCATGCGAGGCTCGCCGCCCGCCGCGCCGATCTCGTCACCGTCCGCGTCATGGGTTGGGCGGACGGTCGCAACGCCGTCGACTACACCGTCAACGCGGCTGTCGGCGTCCCGGCAATGACCGGTCCGGCCGGGGAAGGCTCGATGCCTGTCAATCACGTCCTGCCGGCCTGGGATCTGCTGGCCGGCGCGCAGGCGGCCTTCTCGCTGCTCGCGGCCGAGCGGTCGCGGTGTCTGACCGGAGCGGGACGCGAGATCCGCATCCCGCTCGGCGACGTCGCCATGGCGACGCTCGGCCATCTCGGCCAGATCGCCGAGGTGACGCTGTCGGGCCACGACCGGCCCCGCTCGGGGAACGACATTTACGGCGCCTTCGGCCGCGACTTCCGGACCAGGGACGGACGGCGCGTCATGCTGGTGGCGATCACCGCGCGGCAATGGACGAGCCTGGTGCAGGCGCTCGCGCTCGCGGTACCGGTGGCCGCGCTGGAAGCCGAGCTCGGCCTGTCCTTCGATGCCGACGAAGGGTTGCGTTTCGAGCACCGGATGCGGCTGAACCCGCTGGTCGAGGCGGCGGTCGGCGCCCTGACGCTGGCCGAGCTGGATGCCGCGCTTACGGCGCATGACGCCTGCTGGGAGCCTTATCGCAGCCTGAAGGAGGCGCTCGACGACGACCCCCGGTTCTCGGCGGCGAACCCGCTCTTCACCATGATGGATCACCCGAGCGGCCACCGCTACCTGACGCCGGGCGCCAGCGTCACGCTGACCGGCGCGGCCCGCCGCCCGCCCGTCCGGGCGCCGCTCCTGGGCGAGCATACCGAAGAGATTCTGGAGCGGCTGCTCGGCCTGCCGGGTCACGAGATTGCGCGGCTCCATGACGAGGGCATCGTCGCCTCGGCAGAGACCGCGCCGTGACCGCGGCCGCCGAGCCCGTCCGGCTGGCACCGGCGGAGATCGAGCTCTACAGGTCGCACATCGGCCGGACCGAGACCGCGGAGCAGGTCCTGGACGTCGAGAGCCTGCGCCGGTTCGCGGCGGCGATCGGCGCCGATCCGAGCTCGGTTGCCCTGCGGATGCCGCCGCTCGGGCATTGGGCGTATTTCCTACCCGTCGCGACAGCGGACCGGCTGGGTGCGGACGGCCACCCTTTGCGCGGCGGCTTCCTGCCGCCGGTCCGGCTGGCCCGCCGCATGTTCGCGGGCGCCCGGCTGCGCTTCCTGGAGCCGATCGAGCCGGGCGCGCCGGCATCGCTCGCCTCGACGGTCGCCGACGTGAAGCATCGCTCCGGCTCGTCCGGCGACCTGATCTTCGTCGATGTCGAGCGGGTCCTGTCGCAATCGGGCCGGCCGCGCATCGAGGAGCGGCAGACGATCGTCTACACGAACCCGGCCGGCCGGATCCCGCCGGTGGCGGCGCTTGCCGAGCCTCCGGTTCCGGAGGATTCGCTCGCGGTGCGGCATTGGACACCGGGCGAGGTCGACCTCTTCCGCTTCTCGGCCGTCACCTTCAATGCCCATCGCATCCATTACGACCGGCGCTACGCGTCCGAGGTCGAGCTCTACCCGGATCTGGTCGTGCATGGGCCGTTCACCGCGGCGATGCTGTGCGGGCTGGCGTCCGAGCTGCTCGATGGCCCGGTCGGAACCTTCGAGTTCCGCGCGGTGGCGCCGATCTTCGTCGGCCCGCCGGTCACGCTGGTCGCCCGTCGGGCGGGCGAAGGCCTCGCGCTCCAGGCGCTGCGTTGTGACGGCGCTGTCGCGATGACCGCGACGGCCGGGTCCTAGCTTGGCGGCGCGAGACCGGCCGTTCTCAACAGTCGGCGGGCACGGCGCGCCATGGCCTCGTCGACCATGCGGCCGTCGACCACGGCGGCGCCGGCTTCGGCCGCCGCGACGATCGCGCGCGCCCGCTCGACGGCGTCCTGCGTCGGCGTGAACCGTTCGTTGATCGCGGGGACGTGGCGCGGGTGGATCGCCGCCTTGCCGTCGAATCCCAGGGCCGCGGCACGCCTCGTCTCGGCTTCGAGCCCCTCCAGATCGTCGATGCCGAACCATGGCGAGTCGATGGCGGCGATGCCGGCGCTCCGGGCGGCGGCGACGATCCGGCTGCGCGCGTAGAGAAGCGAGTCCCAGCTGCCGTCGGCGCCGAGATCGGACGCCATGTCGCCGGCGCCGAACATCAGAAGGTCGAGGCGGGGCGTGGCCTTCGCGATCGCCTCGACGCGCGCGAGCCCGGCCGCCGTCTCGATGAGCGCGGCGAGCCGGAGTGCCGGCGATCCTGCCAGCAGCCGGTCGACGAGCACCAGAAGATCTGGCGATTCCGTCTTGGGCAGAAGCACGTGGCCGGGGCTTGCGCCGGCGGCGACGAGGCCATGCAGATCGTCGAGCCCGAAGCCCGTGTCGATCGCGTTGATCCGGAGCACGACGACCGGGCAGGCGCCAGAATTCGCCGACAGATAGTCGAGCGCGACGGTTCGGGCCGAAGCCTTGTCGGCCGGCGGCACCGCGTCCTCGAGGTCGATCACGAGCCGGTCGGCGCCGGCAGCCTGGGCCCGGGCGAAGCGATCCGGTCGCGTCGCCGGGGTGAACAGCCAGCTCCGGCCGAGAACCGCAGATCGTTCGGTCGTCGCGACGGCCTCCGTCATCATTACCGTCTCCCCATCGTCATTGCGAAATCGGCAAGCCATGTTCGGTCAGTCAAATATTGTAATGATCCAATGATCCTATCTCATGATATCCACGAAATCACGAATGATAAAGGATATCCGGCATGCCGGGGAAGATCTCAGGCATAGACTCGGAAGATAAGCGGCGCTATTCAAGATCAATATTTTCGCGGGCTGACGAACGGCGCGGCTAACCTGGCCGCCGCAACGGGAATGGAGAATCAGACGATGACGGTGGCGCGGCTTTACCGGATGATGGCGGCCGAGGGCAAGGAGCAGGCGATGGTCGAGGCGCTCACCGCGCTGGCCGATGTGGTACGGCCGGTCGCGGGTTGCCTTGGCGTCACGCTGCTGCGCGATGCCAAGACGCCGGGGAGCTGCCTCTTCATCGAGAAATGGGAGTCGGTCGAGCTGCATAAAGCGGGGGCGGCCGGTCTCCCGAAGGGAACGTTCAGTCCGGTGATGGCGACGCTCGCCGGACCTCCCGAGGCAGGCTATCTCGACTATCTCATCGATGGGTGAGCCTCGCCCTCAATAGAGGGCGATCGGGCGGATCGGCGAGCCGGTTCCGCCCTTCACACGCAGGGGCAGCGCGCAGAACATGAACTCGTAGATCCTGCCGGCGGCCAGCGCGTCCAGGCACAGATTCTCGATGATGTTGATGTTCCGCTTCACCATCAGCTCGACATGCGCCGGCATGCTCGAGGGACGGCGGTCGTAGGCGAAGGTGTCGGCGCCGGTCACCCGGATCCGAAGATCGCCGAGCCAGGCGGCGGCCTCGCCCGTGGGTCCGGGCGCCCCCTCCTGGAAACCCACATATTTGCGATTGTCCGACCAGTAACGCTCCCACCCCGACCGGATGAGCACGGCGTCGCCCGCACGGATCTCCACGCCCTCGCGCTGGGCGGTGGCTTTGAGTTCGTCCAGCGAGATGTCATAGGCGGCCGGCAGGCTCTCGCCGCCGTGCAGCAGCGTCACGTCGAGCAGCACGCCGCGGCAGAAGATCGGCGTCACCGTCTCGATCCCGTGCTGCTCGAAACCGTCGCGGCGGGTCGTGATCGAGTCGGCCTCAACGTCGCCATACACCATGCCGTTGCAGGCGATATGGCCGAGCGCATCGATATGCGTGCCGTTATGGCTGCCCATGGTGAACATGTCGCTGCTGAAGGTGATGCCGCCGCCGCCCTTTGCCGTGTCGCCGTGCAGTTTGGTCAGGCGGAACATGAAGGGTGGATGCTGCGGGCT
>DATGFU010000072.1:0-9435 GCA_035308865.1 Allostellaceae bacterium
GACGCCCGAGCACATCCGCATGATGGGCGACAAGGTGATGGCGAAGCGCGTCGCCGCCGAATTGGGTTTGCCGACCGTACCGGGCTCCGACGGCGCCATCACGGATGTCGAGGCGGCGATCGCACGGGCGGAGCGGATCGGCTTCCCGGTGCTGCTCAAGGCCGCAGGCGGCGGCGGCGGGCGCGGCATGAAGGTCGCGCACGATGCCGCCGAGCTGCGCGCCCAGCTGCCGATCGCACGGGCCGAGGCCAAGGCGTTCTTCGGCAACGACGAGGTCTATTTCGAGCGCTATCTCGACCGGCCGCGCCACATCGAGGTCCAGATCCTGGGCGACGGAAAAGGTGCCTGCATTCATCTCGGCGAACGCGACTGCACCGTGCAGCGCTCGCATCAGAAGATCATCGAAGAGGCCCCCTCGCCCGTCCTCACGGCCGCCCAGCGCGCGGCGATCGGCACGACGGCGACCGATGCGATGAAGACGCTCAGGTACCGCGGGGCGGGGACGCTCGAGTTCCTCTACCAGGACGGCCACTTCGCGTTCATCGAGATGAACACGCGCATCCAGGTCGAGCATCCGGTCAGCGAGGCGATCAGCGGCATCGACCTGGTGCGCGAGCAGATCCGCATCGCGGCCGGCGAGGCGCTCGGCTACGACCAGGGGGCCATCCATCTCGGCGGCCATGCCATCGAGTGCCGCATCAATGCGGAGAATCCGGTGAGCTTCATGCCGTCGCCGGGCACGGTCACCGCCTATCACGCGCCCGGCGGCTACGGCATCCGCGTCGATTCCGCGCTCTATCCCGGCTACACCGTGCCCAGCCAGTACGACAGCCTGGTCGCCAAGCTGATCGCTTATGGCAAGACGCGCGAGGAATGCGTCATGCGGCTGAAGCGGGCGCTGGAGGAGTACGTCATCGCGGGGATCGAGACCAACATCCCGCTGCACCGCCGGCTGCTCGACGAGCCGGATTTCCTCTCCGGCAACTACGATGTCCACTGGCTGGAGCGGCTGGTCGGCCGGGTTTCGTAGGCGGCGCACCGGCGCTATCGTGGCCGGCAGCATCGCATGAAAAGACCGGCCGTCACCCCCGATCTGCTGTTGCGGGCCTATGCGGCCGGCATCTTCCCGATGGCCGAGTCCGCCGACGATCCCGAGCTCTTCTGGGTCGATCCCTTGCATCGCGGCATCATTCCGCTCGATGCGTTCCATGTGCCGCGCCGCCTTGCCCGCACGTTGCGGAGCGGCCATTTCGAAATCGCCTGCGACACTGAATTCGAGGCCGTCGTGCGGGGCTGCGCTGTCCCACGGTTCGACCGGCCGAACACCTGGATCAACGAGGAGATCGTGCGGCTCTACGGCGCCCTGTTCGCCCGCGGCCATGCCCATTCGGTCGAGGCATGGCAGGACAGAAGGCTCGTCGGCGGGCTCTACGGCGTATCGCTCGGCGGCGCCTTCTTCGGCGAGAGCATGTTCAGCCTGGTGACCGATGCGAGCAAGGTCGCCCTCGTGCACCTGGTCGCCCGGCTGGTGAAGAGCGGCTACGCGCTGCTCGACGCCCAGTTCGTCACCGACCATCTGCGGCAGTTCGGCACGATCGAGATCCCCCGGGAAGAGTATCGCCGACGGCTGACGGCCGCCCTGGCGCTGGACGTGCGATTTCAGCCGGACTTATCCGAAGGACCGCTCGCCGTGCTGCAGTCGAGCACCCAGAGATCGTAGACCGGGTGCTCCAGCGCAGAGAGCGCCGGGCTCGTCGCGAACATCCAGCCGCTGAACCAGTGCCGCGGAGCGGTGTCGCCGGGATGGCTCTCGGTGATATCGAGATAGGCGGCGCTTTCCGGCGCATCCTCGGGCGGATGCTTGCGGCAGTCCCGGACCGTGACCTCGAGCGTGCCGAACTTGACCGGCTCGCCGAGCGGCGCGGTGAAGGTGGTGATCCGCGCCGTCGTCTTGTCGAGCCCGCGCAGCACGGCGCCGGTGATCTTGGCCGTCTGGGCCTGAGCGGCCAGCGGCAGGATGACGGCGCTCAGCAGCGCCAGGGATCGGCCGCAACGTCGCATCGACTTCGCCATCGTCACGTCATTTCCGATAGGGATTCTCGAGCTCTTCGACGAGCCGGCGCAGCACCTCGCGCACCTGCATTTCGGCGCATCCCATCAGGATCGCGTCCTCCAGCGTGTCCCGGGCGGACTGGCGCAGCTCTTCCAGCGTCTCGGCCAGAACCTTCAGCTTCTCGACGCAGGAGACGGGTTCGCCGGCCTCGTCGAACCAGCGGATCGCTGCGAAATCGCTCGTCACCGTTTCACCGCCTCGAAGCGCAGCCTGACATAATCTGCCGTCCATCGTCCTTCGGCATCACGAAGAGCCGGCGCCAGCGCCACCTCGATCTCGTCGAGAAAGGCCGCCCGCTCGCCTTCTGGCACGGCCGCAAGGAACGGGCCGCAGAAGGTCTGGATCCAATCGGCCAAGCGGCCCGGCAATAGCGTCGGGCGCGGGAACAGCACGATCGACACGACATCGAGCCCGCTACGCTCCAGCTTCCCGCGATACTCCTCCGCGGTCGGATAGTACCAGGGCCACAGGGTCGCAGCGTCGATGCCGCGCGCGGCGAGCGTAGAATCCAAGGCCGCCGCGATGACCGCGATGTTGCCGGCGCCGCCCATCTCCCCGACGAAACGGCCGCCCGGCTTGAGCGCGCGGGCCACGCCGGCGATCACCGCGTCAGGCTGGCGCATCCAGTGCAGCGCCGCATTGCTGAAGACCGCCTCGAACTCGGCCGTGAAGTCGAGCCCCTCCCCCGCCATGACCCGCGCGTCGAGGCCGCGGGCTCGGGCGGCCGCCACCTGCTCGGCGCTGGAGTCCACGCCGACGACGGTGGCGATCTCGGCCAGCTTCGCGGTCAGCGCGCCGTCCCCGCAGCCGAGGTCGAGGATGCGCTCGCCCGGCTGTGGCCGCAGCCTCTCCAGCACCGCCTCGCCGAAGCGCGGCACGAAGCTACCGTGACGCTGGTACTGGTCGGGATCCCAGCTCTGGCCGGTACGAGCCGGCTCAGGGCTTCGGCGAGTCATTGGGCGGTGGGCCCGGCGGCGGCGCCTTCGGGGCGCCCTGCATCGAGAACACGGCCTGCCCCAGCAGCGATTCGAGGTCGACCGACGACTGGGTCCGCTCGATCGTTCCGCCCGGCGGGATGACCTTGTCGTCGGCGCCGGGCTTCAGCTGCACGAACTTGTCGCCGAGGAGGCCGGCCGAGCTGATCGCGGCGACCGTGTCGGTCGGCAGTTCGACGGAACGGTCGAGCGACAGGTGCACGACCGCCTGGAAGGTCTTGGGATCGAGCACCAGCGACGTGATCGTTCCCACCTTGACGCCGCTGATCCGAACGTCGCCGCCGTCGCGGATCCCCTCGACGCCGTCGAACCGTGCCATGACTTCGTAGCCGCCGGTCGGACGCACTTCGGACGAGCCGTAGGCGACCGCCAGAAAGATCCCTGCGACGAGGAGCACAACAGCGCCCATCACCGTCTCGATCGCGTTCCGGTTCATCGTCCGTCCCCCGGTCCGGCTGCGCTCAGGGCGTCCACGCCTCGTAGTCGCCGGCGGCGGGAGAGCGATGTCCGCCCGCGAGTAGCGAGCCCGGCGGACGGTAGGCATGTGCCGTGCCGGTCTGGTTCGGTAGATGCGGCTTCTGCCACGGCCGGCGCGCGGCCGACGGATCCGGCAGATCGTCCGTGATGTGATGGAGCCACCCGTGCCATTCCGGCGGCACCTTGGATGCCTCGGGCTCGCCCTTGTAGAGCACCCAGCGCCGCTCCCGGCTCTCCATGCCGCCGCCCTTGACGAGCGGCGCGCGTTTCCGCTCGCGGTAATAGCGATTGCCGGCGCCGTCGCTGCCGACCAGCTCGCCGCGCCACCAGGTAAAGAGCCTCGTCCCGATCGTCATGAAACGCCATTCAAGGATTGTAAGCGGGCCTGCCGCAACCGGAAAAAGTGCGGCGGACTATGGCATTCCACGTTGAGCGTGTCGAGCGCCCGCGGCTTGGCTAGTGGCTCGCGGCAGCCGGGGTCGCCGCCGCCACCGGCGTGAACGGCCCGAGCTGGCAGAGTGAGTTCGTCTGCAGAAGCTTGATCTTCTGGACGTTGCTGCAGACCATCTCGTTCTGGTCGGGCGCATAGACCCAGCCGCTGAAGCTCAGGCCGATACAGGCCGAGTCCAGCTTGCTCGCCAGCTTCGTTCCGTCCTTCATCCAGTAGATGATAGTCCGGTCGTCGGGCGTGCTGGTCGAGCGGATATCCCGGACCCGGATGCAGGTGGGGCCCGCCGGATCGGCGGAAGCGGTCGTGGCCAGGGCGGGCAGCATGATGCTCAACGCCAGGGCGATTTGCGCGGCAAAGGCTAAACGGCTCGTCATCGGGCAGGCTCCTTTCACGAGGTGCCACGCCGATTATACGCAATACGCGCTACTCCGATGCCCGGAAAAGGGGTGCGGTCGCCTGTCGCGGACCGCCGCACCCGTATCGACAAATCGGCCTCGCCGCTTGCGGCGGACTCGAGGCCGCAAAATCACAACTTGAGGCTGTCGGTCTGCGAGGTCGTGGAGTTGGTGGCCGGGATCGATATCGACGGCAGCGCCCGCGTGTGCGTACGGTTCGCGGTCGTGCCGGCCAGATTGACGTCATAGTTGATATAGACCGTGCCCGTCGTGGCGGCCAGATTTTGCCACGAGTACGGGAGCGTGAGCGTGCACTTGTAGAAGACGCCGCTGGTCTGCACTGCCGTGCCGGTCACGGACTCCTGAATTGAGTCTCCCCCATCGGTCTCCACATCGAGGTTCACGTCGCAGGTGATGCTGTTCGTGGTTGCCGGCACCGTGGTCGCGGTGATCGAGAGCGTCAGCTTGTATGTTCCGTTCACAGGCGAGCTCGCCGCCTGCGCCGTCAGCGGAGCCGCACCGGCGAGCAGAAGGGGAACGCACAGCAATTTCGCAATATATTTCATCGTCTTCCTCTTTTCGTCGGTGCTGCGCCGGTTTGCGCGCAGATGTCTTCATCGCCGCCCCACCCCGGCGGCAGGGGCATCAGGCCGAAGATCCGGGAGCGACCCATCCCCGCATTCGGCGTGCCCGGCCGATCGTCCATACTTACGGTTGCACGGTACTCTCGATCGGCCTTGCCTCCACGCTAAATCATCCTAATCCGTCCTAAATCGCAGGCCTTTCGGCTTGGCCGCGAGGCGCAGAGCCGTCCTACCCGTCGGGCTCCCGAGGATTATGCCCGCGGCGGATCCTCAATGGCTTGAAACGTTCTGAATAGGTCTGAAGGGCTGGGGCGGCGGATGCCGCCTCCCGCCTACCGCGCGCTCAGCGCTGCCTCGATCGCCTCGTCGAGCGGTAGAGCCGTGCCCTCGGCAACCAGCGCCGCAAGCTCCACCTCGGAAAAGACGGCGCACAGCTCGGCCCGAAGCCTTTCCATGGTCGCGCGCTCGGTCGACTCCCGGACGGTGGCCTCCCGCTCGTAGACCGCGTCGACCCGGCCGAGGAGGCGCGCCGCCATCCGCGCTTCGCCCCGACGCACGAGGGTCAGCGCCAGGTGCTGGACCGCGCTCAGCGCCAGGAATTCCTCGTCGAGGGATCTCGCCAGAGCCAGCGACGAGATCAGGAGGCTGGTCGCCTCTGCCGTTTCGCCGCGCAACAGCAGGTAGGCGCCCAGATTGATCCCGGTTTGGCAGACATTCACCTGGAGATTGGCGCTTCGGGCCAGGGCGAGAGCCTCGCGCGCCATCTCGACCGCGGCGTCGACCTCGCCCTGGGCGAACAGCAGCTCGGCAAGGTTCGACCGAACCGTCACCTGAATGCGCCGGTTGCCGAGAGCCTCCGCGATCCGGATCGCCTCGCGGAAGCAACGCCGCGCCCTGTCCGTGTCGCCTGCGCTCTCGGCCGCGACGCCAAGCCGGCTGGTGAGCACGGCCAGCGACCGGATCACGCCGTGCCCACGAACCGCCTCGATCGCCTCCGAGAGATCGGCGATCGCTTGGTGGACCTTCTCGGGCCTGAGGTCGTTCGTGGCGGCAAGCGCCACGACACGCGCGACCAGGATCGGGTCACCTGTCCTCCGGGCCAAGGTCAGCGCGTCCCGCAGATCGGCCTGCACGGAGCGAAGCCCGTAGACCGGCCTGAACGTCCGGGCGATCTTCAGACGGGCGCCGACATCAGGAGGCAAGTCGTCGCGCCAGTGTGTCGATGCGATATCGACCCAGCGTCGGAGCTCGGGCACCAAGCCCTGCTCTCCCCAGACGTGCCGGCCGTAGGCGACGATTGCAATCCCGAGATCGGGCTCGCCTCCCGGTCCGAAGGCCCAGACGAGAGCGCTCCTGAGATTGTCGAGCTCGGCCGCATAGGTCGCGATCCAGGTTGTCGTGGACTGCGTCTCGTAGTCCGCATCGGCCTGCCTCGCCAGTCGCGCCATGCACCGTGCATGACGCTCCTCGATATCCCCTTCGCCCGCGGCCTGCCGCCGTTCGGCGGCATAGCTGCGTGTCGATTCGAGCAGTCGGTAGCGTGTGGCGTGCTCAGCCAGGTCGGCGACCAGCAGCGATTTGTCGACGAGCGAGGCCAGGATGTCGAAGACGACCCACTCCTGCGCATCGTCGGGGGACACGGCGACCGCCGACTCGAGCGTGAAACCGCCCGCGAAGATCGAGAGACGGCGCAGCATCGCCTGCTCGTCGGCGCTGAGGAGCCCGTAGCTCCAGTCGATCAACCCCCGCAAGGTCTGGTGCCGCGGCTGCGCCGTGCGGCTGCCGCTGGCCAGCAGGCCGAAGCGATCCTCGATCCGGTCCAGGAATTCGGCCAGGCTCACCACCCGCAACCGCGGTGCGGCAAGCTCGATGGCCAGTGCGATCCCATCGAGGCGTCGACAGATTTCCGCCACGGCGGGCGCCGTCTCGTCGGTGATGCGGAAGCCGGCGGAGGCCTGGCCGGCGCGATCGACGAAGAGCTGGACTGCGCCATATTCGAGCGCCGCCTTCGCCGTCAGAGCGTCGGTGTGGAGCGGAAAGGCGAGCGAGGGCAAGCGGTAGATCTGCTCGCCAGGGAGGCGGAGCGCCTCCCGGCTGGTCGCGAGAATCGTTGCGTCCGGACAGGCGCCGAGCACGGTTGACGCGACGCGCGACACCTCGCCGATGAGGTGCTCGCAATTGTCCAGGATGAGCAGAACCTTTCGGCGGCCGAGATAGAGTGCCACCATTTCCGGGGCCGCCCTGCCCTCCTGAAGGGCCAGCCCGAGAGTGGCCGCGATCGCCTCGCCGACCAGCTCGGCCGCCGCAAGCGCCGCAAGCTCGACGAACCAGATGCCATCGGGAAACTCCGCGGCGACCTCGGCGCCGACAGCCAGCGACAGCCGCGTCTTGCCGACCCCGCCGGCACCCGTCACCGTCACCAGCCGCGACCCCGCCAGCAGGTCGCGGACCGCCGCCACGTCCCGCTCGCGTCCGATCAGCGATCCCAGCGGCGCGGGGAGGTTGGTGTTTCTCTCGGGGGTGTCCGCCGGTCGGGACGCTTCGAGCCGCACCGGCGCGACGTAGCGATAGCCGCGTCCGGCAACCGTCGCTATGTACCGCGTCTCGTCGCAGCAGCCGAGGGCGCGGCGCACCGCCGAGACGGCGACCGCCAGATTGTTCTCCTCGACCGCCAGCCCCGGCCAGACGGCGGCGAAGAGCTCCCGCTTCGTCACGAGACGGCCGGATCGCTCGACCAGCGTCCGCAGCACGTCAAAGGCACGGCCGCCGAGCGGCACCGGCGCGCCGTCCCGCAGCAGCTCCTGCCGCGTCGGCACGATGCGGAAGGGGCCGGACACATAGGCCTCGGGCTCGGGCATGCCGGTGGAGATGCTCAAGCCGCCTCCCCACGCTGGTAATGCGCGTCGAGCGCTGCCAGCCCGCGCCAGGTCCAGATGTGCCACGGCGAGGTCATGAGCCGCCGCAGCAGCCCCTCGCCTTCCGGTTGCTTGCCCGCGGCCTGCCTGATCCCGTCCACCAACTCGACCAGGCGCCGGCGGAACGGCACCATCCGCTCCAGCGTGGCCGACCGGATCTCCTCCCGCGGGACGTCCCGGGCAATGAGGCGCGCCACGGCATCCGCAATGGCCCGCGGCTCGGGCTCGGCGACCAGACAGTACCGGTCGTCGAAGAACAGGTCGCGGCCGCCGCGGCTCGGCGTGCTGACCACCGGCAGGCCGCAAAGCAGGTACTCGATGCTGGCGAACATGCCGCCCTCGACGGCGGAGAGGCAGAGGCCGACCTTGGCCTGGTTGAGCGAGGCAGCGATCTGCGCCAGCGAGAAGGGCCGATGCGTCCCCGCAAAAGGGTCGCCACTGAGATACTGGGCGCCGGGCAGCTGCTCCCGGACCAGCGCCCAGCGCGGCCGCAGTTCCGGTGAGTCGCCATAGACGAGGGCAAGCCTCGGCACACGAGATGCCAGCTCGTGGCGTTTGAACGGCGCAAAGCGTGCGTTGTAGATCGCGTCGAACGGGCGATCATCCCCCGCGATCCCGAGGATCGCGTCGTCGACCAGGGCGTTGTGCGGCACCAGTTCGGCACCGAAGCCGTGCCTCCGCGGGATACCGAGCTCGTCGGGCTCGTTGCAGAGGAAGATCAGCGTCACACCGGGATGCGCCTCGAGAACGCGCTTCATCTCCGCGAGCTTGGAACCCCAAGCGTCGTGATCGAGGAGCGACCAGGCGACCGTCAGGAAGAGATGGCCGCCCGGCCCGACACTCCGGCACAGCGCGTCGAGCGAAGTGGAGCCGTCGGCGAACCGCACGCAGGCTCCCCAGGCATCGGACATGAACGCCAGCACGTTCGGCTCGCGGGACAGGATCGCGGTCTGAAGCGAGAACCGCTCCTGGGAGCTTGGCACGGTCTCGGCGCGGAGACGGAAGGCCTGCGACGGCGGCTCCAGTTCGAACTGCAGCGCCGGCGTCCCGACGAGGCGGACGATCCGCCGCCGGGTGGCATGGGGCGCCATCCTGCTTGCCTCGCCATACCAGAACTCCCACGCGCCGGGCCGACAGAGGAAGAGCTTGTTGCCGCCATAGGCGAAGGGCCGCAGGCGGCCGCCGGAAAACCAATAACGGTGAATTCCCTCGTTCACGCCAGGCCAGGCGGGATTATAGAAATCGTCGACCACCACGAAGCCGCGCTCGTCCAGCACCGCCTCGGCCAGGGCGAGGTCGTTGAGGACGTGGCCGGGCGTATGGCCGCCGTCGATCGAGAACATGCGGAAGCGCCGTCCCTCGGTCCCGCCCAGGTCCTCCGGCGATAGACGCAACGAATCCGACGCCAACGGCAGGATCCGCCGGTCGGTTCCGAGGTGGGCGGTGCAGTTCAGCCGGAACCGTTCCAGATCCCCGCTACCCGAACCGTCGCGATTCTCCTCCTG
>DATGFU010000073.1:0-5164 GCA_035308865.1 Allostellaceae bacterium
CGGCCGGCCGGCCGGCGATCTCCTCGTCGAGATCACCGTCGAACGGCATCCGGTGCTGACCCGTCGTGATCGCGACATTCACCTGATTTTGCCGGTCACCGTGCCCGAAGCGATGCAGGGCGCCGTCGTCACCGTGCCGACGGTTCATGGGCCGACGCCGCTCCGCATCCCGAGCAATTCCAGCACCGGCCGCATGCTGCGCCTCAAGGGCAAGGGCATTCCCCTGCCCGAGGGCGGCGCCGGCGACCAGTGCATCACGCTCAAGGTCGTCCTGCCGCCGGGCGAGGAGACCGAGTTCTCCAAGATCGTCGAGCAATGGGGCCGGCGCCGCAGCTATGTCGTCCGCTAGGCCGTCATGATCCCGCTGTCGTTTCTGTGGATCGCCCTCGACATTTTCTGCGTCATCCACGCCATGCGGAACGGCGCCGACCGCATGTGGATCTATGTGATCGTCCTGCTGCCCGGAGTCGGCTCGATCGCCTATCTGATCGCCGAGGCCCTGCCGCAGATGTACGGCACGAAGGCGCGGAAGCTCGCCGGCTCGGCGATCCGTACGATCGATCCCGAGCGCAACCTCCGGCGGCTCGAAGCGGATCTGGCGCTGGTCGACAGCGCCGAGAACAAGCGCCGCGTCGCCGAGGAGCAGATGAAGCTCGGCCGCTATCGCGAAGCCATGGAGCTTATCGAAAGCGCGCTCGTCGGCATTCACGCGGACGATCCGTCGCTGCTGCTGGCGCTCGCCCGCGCCGCGGAAGGTTCGGCGGATTATGCCCGGGCGCTCGACGCGCTCGACCATCTCCGCGCCGCCCATCCCGACTTCCAGTCCGGCGAGGCGCATCTGATCTACGCCCGCAGCCTGCAGGGGCTTGGCCGCGACGAGGAGGCGATGCGGGAGCTGGCCTCGCTCGTCACCTACGCCACCGGCGAAGAAGCGCGCTGCCGCTACGCCATGCTGCTGCGCCGCCACGGCCGCGAGGCCGAGGCGCAGATCGTGTTCAAGGAGATTCTTCTGCGGGCCAAGCGCGCCAACCGCCGCTACCGCAGCACCGAGCGCGAATGGATCGACACCGCCCGGCGCGAGGCGGTGACGTAGGGTCGGCCGCATGAACCTCCCTCTCCCGCTTGCGGGGGAGGGTCGGGGTGGGGGTGCCCAGTCCAGAAATGCCGCTTGATGCGGATTGGCGCGGTGCGACGGCCGAGGTCGCCGCGAGACCGCGGCTGTGGCGATACCCCCACCCAACCCTCCCCCGCAAGCGGGAGAGGGCTTGTCCGGATTACTTCCGTCCCTCGCGCGCCGCCGCGAGGGGGCGGATCTGGCCGGAATCGCCGAGCGCGGTCGAGATCGGCACCGACAGGACCTCGCTTTCCAGTCGCCGCACCGGAGCAAGCCGCTGCTCGAGCTCGGGGCCGCGTGCCGAGGCCGGCTCCTCGACCGCGTTGCGCAGGTCGAGCAGACTCGCCTGGGAAAGATCCCGGGCGAGCACGTAGCCGCCATCCTTGGTCGCCGCCGCGAAGCCGGTCGTGGTCAGCCGGTCGAGGCACTCGGCGATGGCGGCGCTCGGCACATGCAGCCGCGAGGCGATCATCCACAGCCGCGCCGGCCCGCCCCGCGTCGCCTGGGCGCTCAGCAGCTTGAGCACGTCCAGCGCCAGCGCCAGCGGTGCCGGATCGTTGACCCGCACGAAATCCTCGCCATGCCCCCAGAGCGGCGCCGCTGCGGCAAGCTCCGCGCCGAACAGCACGCAGCACCAGGTGAAGTAGATCCAGGCGAGGAAGATCGGGATGGTCGCCAGCGCGCCGTAGATCGCCTGATAGGAATTGAAATTGTCGAGATAGAGCGAGAAGCCCCACCGGCAAACCTCGATCATCGCGGCCGCCACGACCGCCCCCAGCACTGCCGGCCGCCAGCCGACCGGGCAATGCGGGATGAGCGAGTAGAACAGGGTCAGGCCGAAGCTCTCGACCAGCCACGGCACGAAGAGGGCGAGGCCGGCGATCCAGGACGTGGTTTCCAGCGCAGCCTCGCCGGGCACGAACCCGACCTCGCGCAGGCTGCTGGTCACCGAGAAGGTGAGCGCCACCAGCAGCGGCCCCAGCGTCACCACCGTCCAGTAGATGAAGATCCGCGCCACCCAGCCGCGCGGCAGATGCACGCGCCAGATCGCGTTCAGCCGATCCTCGATCGTCGCCAGCAGCAGCGTCGCGGTCGCGGCGAAGACGATGATGCCGATCGCCGTGGTGCGCCCCGCCATCTCGACGAAGGTGGTGATGTACTGGTCGACCGTGCCGCCGACCTTCGGCACGAAGGTGTTGAAGATGACGTCGATCGCCTCGGTCCTGAGCTTGTCGAAGATCGGGAACGCCGAGAGCAGCGCCAGGCTGATCACCAGCAGGGGCACCAGCGAGACCAGCGTCGTGTAGCTGAGAGCGCCCGCCGCGCCGAAGCAGAAATCGAGCTCGAACCTCTTGGCGACATAGCGCAGGAAGCGGCCGGCCCGGCGCAGCGTCAGCCAGGCCTCGCCGCCCTTCTCCTGCAACCGCTCGCTATCGATCCGCCACTTCACCGTGCCGCGTCCGAAGGTTTCGTTTCCGGCGCGATTCTAGCCGTTTTGCTGCCGGCCGGCCATGTCTCTTGGCAGACAACCCGGCTGCCCCTATCCGAGTGCCATGCCTGCACGCATAGCTCAGAGCCTGCCGATCGCCGCCGCGCTCCCCTCGCTGCTCGCCGCGCTCGAGGCGAGACCGAACGTCGTGCTCCAGGCGCCGCCCGGTGCAGGCAAGACGACCGTCGTGCCGCTGGCGCTGCTCGACGCGCCGTTTCTCGCCGGCCGCAAGGTCGTCATGCTGGAGCCGCGCCGCATCGCCGCCCGCCTGGCGGCGCGCTTCATGGCGTCGAGCCTCGGCGAAGCACCCGGCGCCACGGTCGGCTATCGCGTGCGCGGCGAGAGCCGGGTCGGACCGCGCACACGAATCGAGATCGTCACCGACGGCGTCTTCACCCGGCTGATCCAGGACGATCCGGAGCTGGGCGGTATCGGCGCCGTGCTGTTCGACGAGTTCCACGAACGGCGGATCGAGAGCGATCTCGGCCTGGCGCTGGCGCTCGACGCCCAGGCCGGGCTGCGGCCGGATCTGCGGCTCCTGGTCATGTCGGCAACGCTCGACGCCGGGCCGGCGGCGGCACTGATGGGCGGGGCACCCGTCGTTACGGCAGAGGGCCGCGCGTTTCCGGTCGATCGCCGCTATCGTCCCGCAGCGCCGGGGAAACTGCCGGAAAGCGTGGTGACGACCATCGAGGAGGCCCTGGGCGATCCCGGCGACATCCTCGTCTTCCTGCCGGGTGCCCGCGAGATCCGCCAGGTTTCCCGGGCGCTGGAGGGCCGCCTGCCGCCGGATGTCGACGTGCTGCCGCTCGCCGGCGATCTCGACCGCCGGGCGCAGGACCGCGCGCTGGCGCCGGCGCCGCCGGGGCGTCGCAAGATCGTGCTGTCGACGAGCATCGCCGAGACCAGCGTGACCATCGACGGCGTGCGGCAGGTGGTGGATGCCGGCCTTGCGCGCTTCGCCCGCTACGATCCGCGCACCGGGCTGACGCGGCTGGTCACCGCGCCGGTGACGCAGGCCGCCGCCGAACAGCGCGCGGGCCGGGCGGGACGTCAGGCGCCGGGCATCGTCTGGCGGCTTTGGGCGCAAGCCGCGCAGGCCGGGCTTGAACCCTATCCCGCACCGGAGATCATGCTCGCCGATCTGGCACCGCTGGCGCTGGAACTGGCGGCCTGGGGCATTGCCGATCCGGCGCGCCTGCGCTTCCTCACCCCGCCGCCCGATGCTGCCTTGGCTGCGGCCCGCACGCTGCTGCAGGAATTGGGTGCGCTCGATGCCGGCGGCCGGATCACCGGCCATGGGCGCGAGATGGCGCGGCTGGGCGTGCCGCCGCGGCTCGCCCACATGATCGTCGCCGCGTCACGCGACGGGCGCGGCGCACTTGCCTGCGCCGTCGCCGCCGTGCTGGTCGAGCGCGAGGATGCCGGGCTTGGCGGGACGGATATCCGCACGCCGCTGGAAGCGCTGGCGGCCGGCGACCGGCGGCTGCAGCGAACGGCGGAGGCGGCCCGCCGGCTCGCCCGCCAGGCCGGGCTCACCTTCGGCGGCTTCAGACCGGCCGATGCCGGCGCCGTGCTGGCCCTCGCCTATCCCGACCGCGTTGCCCGCCGCCGCGGCGCCGCCGGCCGCTACCTGATGTCGGGCGGCCAGGGCGCGGCGCTCGATCCTGCCGACCCGCTCGCCGCCGAGGAAGCGCTGGTCGTAGCCGATCTCGAAGCCAAGCCGCCCGACGGCCGCATCCGCCTCGCCGCCCCGCTGGTGCCGGCGGAGATCGAGGCGATCCTGCCGGACCGGATCACCGAGGAGGTGGCGGTCTGGTACGACCCGGCAAGACGTGCGGTGCTCGCCCGCCGCCAGCGCCGCCTCGGCGCGCTCGTGCTGGCCGAGACGGCGATCACGCCCGACACCGCGGCGGTGCGGCAGGCGCTCATCGGCGCCATCCGGGCCAGCGGCCGCCCGCCCTGGAATGAGGCGGCCGAGCGGCTGCGCGCGCGGATCGCCTTCCTGCGGGCGCGCGACGGTGGCGAAAGCACCCTCCCCGATCTCTCGGACGAAGCATTGCTGGTGTCGCTGGAGGACTGGCTGGGCCCGGCGCTCGACGGCCAGCGCAGCCTTGACACTCTGGATCGGCTGGACATGGCCGGGCTGATCCTCGACCGGCTCGGCTGGGATCAGCGACGCGGTCTCGACGAGCGCGCGCCGACCCATTGGACCGTGCCGTCCGGCCAACGCCATCCGATCGACTACGGCGGCGAGGCGCCGGTGCTGCGCGTGCGGCTGCAGGAGATGTTCGGCACCGCGGAGACGCCCGCCATCGACCGCGGCCGCGCGCGGCTCGTTCTGCACCTGCTCTCGCCGGCCCACCGCCCGATCCAGGTCACCGACGATCTCGGCCGGTTCTGGGCCGGGTCCTACAAGGCGGTGCGCGCCGACCTGCGCGGCCGCTACCCGAAGCACCCCTGGCCGGAGGATCCCCTGGCCGCCGAGCCGACGACTCGGGCGAAGCGAAGAGACTGATCCGAACACCCCCACCCCGACCCTCCCCCGCAAGCGAGGCTTT
>DATGFU010000074.1:0-25212 GCA_035308865.1 Allostellaceae bacterium
GAGCCCGTCCGCATCGATGGTGACGTAGATCGGCCGGTTGGCGGGGACCGCGGCGAGCGCCGCTTCCATGCCGTCGCGATGCACGTCCTGCGCCGTGATGAGCTTCGAGCCGTAGGCGATCGCCGCCTCGACCTCGCCACGCCGGGCGCTGCCGGTGCCGCGCAGGCCGATTTGGGTCAGGCCGGCGATCCACGGCAGCCGGCTGGCCCAGCGCAGCGGGCTGCTGTAGCCGCGGGTGACGCCGCCGACCTCTTCCCGCCAGTCGAGATGGGCGTCGATCTGCACGACATGGACCGGCTCGCCGATCGCCTTGAGCGCGTCGAGCACCGGAATGGTGACGCCATGATCGCCGCCGAGCACGGCGATCTGCGCGCCGCGACGCCACGCGCCCGCGAGGTTTTCCGTCACGCGGCCCGCATGGTCGCCGTAGTTCCCCTCGGTCCAGGGCATGTCGCCGCCGTCGATCGCCGGCGGCAGAAGCGTCCCCAGCGGCCCGCCGAGATCGAAATCCCATTGCGCCGGGCCGTCGCAGATCTGGCGCGACTGCAGCCGGATGGCGCCGGGCGCGCGCGTCTGGTCGTTGGGATGCGTGTCGCGGGCATAGGGCTCGCTCTGCGGCAGCCCGACCAGCAGGATCGGGGCATCCCAGGAAGCGGGGTCGGTGACCGCCGGCCAGTCGAGGAACGGGCGGACGGGGGCGGTCGTGTGCGTGCTCATGCCATCACCTGTGCGATATCGTCGTCGGCCACCGTGCTGATGAATTTCCGCCGCGCGTCGACCAGCAGCCATAGTGCCGCGGCGACGAGCGAGCAGGCGGCGCCGGTCATGAAGGCGGCGCCCCAGTCTCCGTTCTCGGCGAGCCAGCCGACCAGCGGCGTGAAGATCACGCCGCCGAGATTGCCGCCGGTGTTGAGGACGCCGGTGGCGATCGTGGTGTCGGTCTGGGCGACCTCTGTCGTCGCGGCCCAGTAGGGGCCTTCGGTCGTCTCGACCGCGAAGAACGCGAGGCAAAGGCCGAAGATCGCCCAGAAGGCGCCGCTCGCCTCCACGGTGAGGATCAGCGCCAAGCCGGTGATCGGCAGCGCCGCCAGCGGCAGCAGCCGGTAGCCCCAGGCGGCGCCGTAGCGGTTGCGCAGCAGGTCGCTCCAGTGCCCGCCGAACCCGGCCCCGGCCGCCGCCGCGAGATAGGGTAGAGCCGCCAGGAACCCGCTTTCGAGAACGCTGAAGTGCCGCTCCTGCACGAGATAGAGGAAGACCCAGAAGGTCAGCAGGTAGAATACGTAGTTCATCAGCAGGTAGGACAGGCTGAGCAGCAGGATCTCGCGGTTGGCGAGGAGACGCAGGGTCTGCCGCAAGGTCACGATCGGGCGGCCATGGCTCTCGGGATCGCGGCACAGCTCGTCCAGCTCCTCGGCCGAGACCGCCCAGTGCTCCGTGGCGCGGTCGCGGCCGTACCAGCCCCAGATCGCCACCACCAGCAGCATCGGCGCCGACGAGACGATCAGCGCGGTCTGCCAGTTCGAGGCGGCCATGACGGTCGCGACCAGCGGCTGCGCCACGGCCGAGCCGACATTGAGCCCGCTCGAGAGGAACCCCATGGCGAAGGACCATTGCTTCGCGGGGAACCACGCCTCGTTGACGCCGGCCGTCACCGGGAAGATCGGCCCGTGCGAGATGCCGAGAACGAAGCGGGTCGCGAGCAGCCCGGCCATCAGCGCGGCCCCCGTCATCAGCGCCGGCAGGAGCGCCGTGGCGAAGCTCGCGGCCACCGCGAGGAGACCCATGAAGAAGAGGCAGCGCCGGGCGCCGATCAGCTCGCCCACGATGCCGCCGGGTATCTGGAAGGCGGTGTAGCTGACCAGGAAGGCGGTCTGCAGCCAGCCGAGATCGACCGTGGTCAGCCCGAGCTCCGGCATCATCCTGTCGGCCGCCACGCCGATCCCGGTGCGCTGGACATAGGCCATCACCGACAGGGCGAACATGATCAGGAGCATCACCCAGCGGACGCGGAGCCTTCCCGTCGGCCCGGCCCGGCCGAGCGCCGCCTGCGGCAGGTCTCCCGTCACCATCGTGCTGCCCCTCCCGGCCGCTTCCCTACAGTTCGCGGACGCAGTTTAACGAATGTTCAACACGATATATGTCGGTTCGGCGGCAAAAGTCGACTCCGCAATACTCTGGCGAAAGAGCGGGACGCGCGGGAGCGAAAATCGACGGGACGGGTCAGCCCGGCATGCGGATGCGCATGGCGCGGCGGCGGGCGGCGTTCCAGAGGCGGCTGAGGAAGCCCTTGCCGGCGGCGGCGAAGCGGTGCCGGGCGGAAGTGATCAGCGCCTTGGCGCGTCGCCACGCCGGAATTGCGTCGACATAGTCATGCGCGAAGGCGATCCAGCGCGTCACATGGCCATAGGCCCAGGCGAAGCTTTTCACTTGCATCAGCTTCGGCTTGGCGAGCGCGAAGAGCCGCGCCGAGAAGGCCGTCGCCAGGACCTTGACCGTGATGACCAGCGCGACGCCCGTAAAGACGTGGCGGTGCACGATCAGCCAGACCGCCGCCAGCTTCACGGGGATGAGCAGGGCCAGGGGGACGGCGAAAACGATCCCGACGAAAGGCGGGCTCATCCGCTCGATCAGCCGTTCCAGCAGCGTGAACACCGGAAGCCGCGCGGCCAGCCAGTGGCCGAGCGCGGTCATCCAGCGCCAGAACGTCTCCTCGAAGAGCACGACCAGGACCGCCAACACGACCAGCGGCGGCGTAATCACGCGGCGAAGAAGGGCGCGGAGGGTCATCGGCGAAGGGCCATTTGAAAGAGTCCCGCTTCGGACTGGCACGCGCTAGCATATGGCCTCGGCCGTGCCGGGGTGAAGGGCCGCATACTGCTAAATTCGCCGTAACAAATCCGTCAGGAGCCCCGGCTATCGTCCCCGCCATGAACCTCCGAAACGCTATGCAAGCTTGCATTGGTCGAGCCGCGTCCGCCGACGCCGGCGCGACCCCTCCCCCTGACCCCCTCCCGCGAGGGGAGGGGGAGATCCGATGCCGCTTTGTTCCCCCTCCCCTTGCGGGAGGGGGTTGGGGGGAGGGGATCTTCAAGCGCGCTGCGCTTCTCGCCGCTCTTATGCTGGCCGCCCCGGCGGTGGCAGCGGAGCCCCACAACGTCGTGCTGTTCGTGCCGGACGGGCTGCGGGCCGGCAGCGTCACGCCGGAAGCGGCGCCCGCCATGGATGCGCTGCGCAAGGCGGGCGTGGGCTTCCTCAATCCGCACTCGATGTACCCGACCTTCACCACGCCCAACGCGGCCAGCATGGCGACCGGCCATCTGCCGGGCGACACCGGCGATTTCGGCAACGTCATCTACACCGGCTTCCCGGTCCCCGGCGCCGGGCAGTCGCTGACGCCCTTCCTCGAGAGCGATCCGGTGCTGGGCGATGTCGACGAGCACTTTTCCGGCAACTACCTCGACGAGACGACGCTCCTGAAGCTCGCCCGCGAGGCCGGGCTCGATACCGCCGCCGTCGGCAAGCTGGGGCCGACGCTGATCTTCGACCACACCGAGCGGACCGGTCAGGGCACCGTCGTCCTCGACGACCAGACCGGCTCGAAGAACGGGATCCCGCTGGCAGGGTGGGTGGCGGACGCCATCGCCAAGGCCGGGCTGCCCCCCGCGCCCCCGGCCCGCGGCGAGAACGGCAAGGCGGGCGACGCCAAGACCCCCGGAACCCATGTCGCCAATGTCGAGCAGCAGGACTGGTTCGCCGCCGTCTTCACCAAGGTGCTGCTGCCGAAATTCAAGGCGGACGGCAAGCCCTTCGTCGCCGTGTTCTGGTCGCGCGACCCGGACGGCACGCAGCACAACCAAGGTGACAGTCTCGGCTCGCTGACGCCCGGCATCAACGGGCCGACCTCGGCCGCCGGAATCCGCAACGCCGACAATGATCTCGGCCGCATCCGCGCGGCGCTCGACGAGCTGGACCTCGCGGCAACGACGGATGTCATCGTCAGTGCCGATCACGGCTTCTCGACGATCTCCAAGGAAAGCAAGACCAGCGCGGCCGCCGAGGCGAGCTATCCCGACGTGCCGGCGGGCATGCTGCCGCCGGGCTTCGTGGCGCTCGATCTGGCGGCGGCGCTCAACCTGCCGCTTTTCGATCCCGACCAGAGCGGCAAGAAGGTCGAGGCGGGCACCCATTCGCGCCTGTCCAACGGTCTCATCGGCGACGATCCGGCGAAGCCGCAGGTGGTGGTCGCGGCCAATGGCGGCTCGGATCTCGTCTACCTGCCGCCGCCGGTGGCGCCCGGGCTCGCGGGGAAGGTCGTCGATGCGCTGCTGGCCGAAGACTATGTCGGCGGGCTTTTCGTCGATGCCTCGCTCGGCCGCTTCCCCGGCACCCTGCCGCTGGACGCGATCGGGCTGGCCGGCAGCGCGGTCACGCCGATGCCGGCGATCGCCATCAGCTTCCGCAGCTGGTCGACCGGTTGCAAGGACACCTCGCTGTGCCAGGTCGAGATCGCCGATACCGCCCTGCAGCAAGGCCAGGGCATGCATGGCAGCTTCGGCCGCGGCGACATCGCGAACTTCATGGCCGCCGCCGGCCCCGACTTCAAGGCAGGCCTCGCCGACAAGGCGCCCGCCGGCAATGCCGATATCGGCCGGACCGCCGCCGCCATCCTCGGGCTCAAGCTGCCGGACCATGGGCACCTGGTCGGCCGTGTGCTGACCGAAGCGATGAAGGGCGGGGCGCCGGTCGAATCGACGGCGCGCAATCTCAAGTCCGCGCCGACCAAGCGCGGCCTCGTCACCATTCTCTTCTTCGAGACTGTCGGGGGCACAAGGTACTTCGATGCGGCCGGCATTCCGGGCCGCACGGTCGGGATCGAACCGGGGGTGGGGAGGCTTTTGCGGTAGCTGCCGTCAACCGTTCGGCCGATTGTGCGGCCGGCGGCGCTATGGCACTCCAGGCAGCGTGATGCCATTCGCGAGGAACGAGCCATGAAGCGCGCGATCGCCGAACTCTACGAGAAATACGCCGCGTTCCACGACCGGCTCAACGACAAGGAGCTCGACGAGTATCTGATGTCGCTGGTCGCGCATCTCGAGCGGGCCGATGCGATGTACCATCACTTCGGCTACCTGTTGATGCACATCCGGGGGACGGTCGCGCACCAGGTGCAGCCGCCGCACCTCCGCGAGGCGATCCAGCGCGCCAACCGGTTCCTCAAGGCCTACGAGGCGGGCGAGCAGGGCAAGGACGCCGAATAAGCGCCGCAGCGATGGAGCCCGGACGGCCGAGCCTGACGGCGCTGGGCGCCGCCGCTCATCGCGCCGCCCACCAGGTTCTCGAAGGCGGGCGCATTTTCGCCGATCCGCTGGCCCTCAGGATCTTCGGCGAGACCGCCGAGACCGTCGCCGCCAAGGCGGAAGCCGACCCGGATAGCCGGCGGATGCGCATCTTCATCGCGCTGCGCAGCCGCTTCGCCGAAGACTCGCTGGCGAAGGCCGTGGCCGGTGGCACCCGGCAGGTTGTCATTCTCGGCGCCGGGCTCGACACCTTCGCCTATCGCGACCCGTTCGGCTCCGTGGTGCGGGTTTTCGAGGTCGATCACCCCGATACCCAGGAATGGAAGCGGCAGCGCCTCGCCGCCTCCGGCATCGCGGCGCCGTCCAACCTCACCTACGCGCCCGTGGATTTCGAGCAGGAAACACTGGCCGAAGCCCTGCCGGCCGCCGGCTTCGATCCGCAGGCGCCGGCATTCTTCACCTGGCTCGGCGTCATCCCCTACCTCACCGAGGCGAGCATCTTCGCTACGCTCGGCGAGATCGCCGGCTTCCCCGGCGGCGCGGAGATCGTGTTCGACTACGGCGAGCCGCCGGAGACTCTCGCCCCGGAGCTGCGCGCGGCGCTGGAGCGGCGGGCGGCACGGGTGGCGGCGCTCGGCGAGCGATGGATCACCTTCTTCGAGCCCGCGTCACTCGCGGAGCGGCTGCACGCTTTGGGGTTCGCGACCATCGAGGATCTGAGCCCGGCCGACCTGATCGCGCGCTATGTCCCCGGCGCGCCGTTCCGCGCGCCCTCACGTGGCGGCCATATGGTGCGGGCTGCCACGCGCTGAGCCTGACTGTCCCGATCAGCTCCCGCCCGCTGCTCGCACGGCGAAACGGTCATGGCCGCCGAGCTGCATCTGAGGCACCTGCTCCTCGTTGATCTTGCGGCTTTCCTCGGCGACCTGGTCCTTGGTGTAGCTCATGAGATCGACGACATCGATCTTGCCCTTGCGGATCACGTCCGGATCCTTGCCGGTGAGCCCTTGCAGGAGCCAGTACGTGAAGAGGCCGTGATTGCCGCTGACGGTCCCGGTATTCGCACCCGGCGAGTCGAGCGCCTCCTTGCGGGCGCCCGTGAGGACGAAGCGCCCGGTATCATGGGCGATAACATCGGTCATGGAACCGCTATGGGCCTGCCGCATCACGGCGTCATCGACCGCCGCGCTCGCTGAGAAGCACGTGTCGAGCACGATCAGCATGTTGCCCTGGATCTCGGAGAACAGCGGGAACAGCGTCGGCGACCCCAGCCCGTCCTCGCGGAACAGATTGTCGATGATCTCCGCCTGCCGGGCTTGGTCCGAGTGCTTCGCCTCGTCGACCTCCGCCGGGTGCGCGGTCGCGAATTCCACGGTCGCGTAGTAGTACTTGTTGTCGACGGCCTCGCCGTGCCCGGCAAGATAGATGATGACGATATCCACCGGCTGCGCGTGGGCGGCGACGTCCTTGATCGCCGCGACGATCTTGTCCCGCGTCGCGTCCTCGTTGACCAGCAGCTTGACGTCCGATTTGCCGTAGACGGGCGGGCTCGGCTTCGACAGCACCTCGGCCACGGCCTTGGCATCGCTGTCGGCATTGGCAAGCTTGAAATCGGGCTGGCGATACTCGCTCACGCCGGCGACGACGGCATAGAGGGTCGGCAGCGTGTCGCCGGTCGCTGCGGTCTGCACCGCGGTGGGCTTCGCGGTCACGGTCAGCGTCTCGTCGGACGGCGATTCGATCGAGCCGTTGGCTGAGAGCGTGCTGAAGGTCACCGTATTGGCGTCGGGCTTCAGCGGCAGCAGCACGGTCTCGACGCGGAGCTTCGCGTCTTCCCGTTCGACCTTGCGCGTCCCCTCGATCGCGGCGTTGTTACGACGAACGACGACGTTGCCGAGCCCGCCGCCGCGATCGTCGATCTCGTAGCGCGCAAAGAGCGTGGTGCCGCTGCCGCCGGCATCGAAGCTCTTCTGGTCGGGCTTGTCGGGCGGGGCGCCGGTGCCGGCCGGGCAGTCGGTCGCCTTCGCTTCGACGATGCAGAAGGCGAGCAGCTTGACCTTGGGCGGCAGGCCGGTCTTCAGCACGGCACGGAAATCGCCGGTGCGCGAGACCTGGCTGTCGACCAGCTTGGCCTGCGCCGCGTCGCCCCGGAAGCGCGCCAGCACGAGGTCGCGGCGCGCGAACTGGGCGTAGAGCTGGCCGATGGCCACGAAATCGGCGAGCTTGTTGGCGCCGCGGTTGATCTGGTAGCCGACCAGCGTCTCGCCGCCGGGCTTGCCCTCCTCCTGGCTGTGATCGAAGAAGCCTTCGGGCAGCCAGGCGACCCAGCGCGAATCGGCGGGATCGACGAAGAGGCTCATCACCTCGTGCCCGTCGGCGCTGCCGTACCAGCGGACCGTGCCGTCGCCCAGCCCGGCGACCACGTAACGGCCATCGCCGCTTGCATTGACGACCCAGACCGGCGCCGGAACGACGGTCTTCCACGTCTCGCCGGTCGCGCTCTCGGCGCGCAGATAGAAATCCGTACCGAAGACGGCGCCCGTGCCACCCGGCAGCATCGCCAGCGCGCGCGAATGCTCGTTGGGCTCGAGCGTCACGGGTTTGCCGGCAAGCTTGGGCGCCGTGCCGTTGAGCCAATCGGTGGGCTTCAGCTTGGCATCGTCCACGACGGGCGGCTTGAGGTCGCCGCGCACCGCCGTGTCGTGAGACAGGGCGCCGGCGATCAGGTCGAAACGGAGATCACCCTTGCCGCCCTGCGCGGTCGGAAACTGCACGGTGGCACCATCGGCCGACAGCAGGAATTGCGCGCTGCCGTCGCGGAAATCTGGGTGCCGCGCCCGGTGGACAAGCCGCTGCTTGCCGCTCTGATCGAGGATGCCGAAGGAGGGTTCGGCCGTGCTGAACGCCACCTCGTCGGTCGACAGCATCGCGAGGTCGGTCACGGTGTCGCTCGCCACCGGCGTATCGCGCGGCGTGCCGAGCTTGCCGCCGTCGATCGGCCAGAACCGCACGAGCCGCGTTCCATCGGCCCGGCGATAGCTGCCGGCGGCAGCAAGCAGCTTACCGTCAGCGCTCCATGCCGCCACCGAGAGATCGCCCGCCGTCCCGTCGCCGCCGTGGAGCGTGAGCAGCGGCTTGAGATCGTGGGCGCCGTAGACCTCGAGTTCGGGATGGTCGCGATTGCCCACGACGAGCTGGCTCGATTCCGGCGAGAAGGCGAGGCCCCAGGGCTTGTCCCCCGCGGTCGGCAGCTTCGCCCGGGCCAGCTCCTTGAGGCTGCCGTCGAGCACGCGGATCTCGCCGTCCTGGCTGGTGGTGGCGAGGTTGCCGTCGGGCGAGAAGGCGATCCGGTTGATGCGGGCGGCGTAGCTCTTGTCGACCGCCTTCGGCTTCATGGCGGCGAAATCGATCAGCGTCAGCGAGACGCCCTCGTCGGCGATCGCCAGGAAATGCCCGTCGCCGGAGAAGGCGAGGGAAGTGATCGCCCCCTTGAACTTGTCGATGGTGCCGCGCAGCACCCCGGTCTTCATGTTGAAGACGTAGATCGCGCCGTTGTTCGAGCCCGTATAGCCGCCGACCACCAGATCGTCGCCGTGGAGCGCCAGCGCGTAGAGCGCGCCGGCATCGCCGTTGCCGATCGGCGTACGCCACACGCGCTGCTGCGTGCCGTCGGCCAGCGACCAGACGCGGGTCGTCTTGTCGTCCGACACGGTGACGAGGCTTTGCGCCGCCTCGTCGACCGCGATCCGGTTGATCACCGCGCCGTGCATCCCGGCTTCGATGCGCAGGATCGGCGCCGCCTCGTCGCCGCCCTGCTGGGCAGCCGCAGTCGTCAGCCAAGCCAGGGCGGCGAGGCTGGACAGCAGAACCGGGCGGAACACAGAACCGCGTCGCTCAGCCGGCGGGAGACGGCTGGTCCAGGTTGAACGCGATCGAGCTGCCCTTGTCGGCGTCGTCGACCGACTTGTCGTAGTGCTCGCGCTTCTCGGGGATGGTCTCGGTCACGTTCTGGGCGACCGCGACCTTCTTGTCCGAGCTCTCCGGCGCCGGAGCCGGCGTGGCCGCCGCCGTCGTCGGGGCGGGCGCCGCGGCCGGCGTGGCCGAGAAGATGCCCTCGCTCACATAGGCATCCTGGCCGTTATAGGTGATCTTGCGCCAGCCGTTGACCGGCGCCCCCGCCGACGCGACCTTGTCGCCCGGGCTGAGGCCGCCGAGACGTGTCGAGTTCGCGTCGGGTGCCGAGCGCACATTCGCGGCCTTGACAACCGTCAGCGTCGTTCCCCCGGCAGTCGGCGTGGCCGCGGCGGTCCGGCGCGGCGTCTTGAGCGCCTGCTGGGCATCGGGATCGTCGGCGGCGAGATTGGTCGCGGCAACCGAGAAGTTCTTCTCCTGGTCGCTCATCTTCTCGCCGTATTTGCGGGCCAGCACCACCTCGTCCTTGAAGCGCTTCTGCTGGTCGGCCAGCTGGGCCTGGGCCTGGTCGCGGGTCAGCGTGCCCTGCTTGTACTGCGCCTTGATCAGCGCCGCGTGCTCGTAGCGGCACTGTTTCAACGCGGCGAAGGTGGTGCTGGTGCGATCCATCTCGGTCGAGGCCTTGCGCACGTCGTCGTAGATCGACTGGGTGAGCTGGGTCTGGTCTTTGTAGTCCTTCTGCTTGGCGTTCCAGTAGCCGGCATAGGCGCCGGTCACCGCGCCGGCGCCCGCACCGATGGCCGCACCCTGGCCGACATTGCCGCCGACCGCCGCAGCCGTCAGCGCGCCCAGCGCAGCACCGCCGAGCGCGCCGAAGATCGCGCCCTGCGCCGTCTCGTTCAGGTAGTAGTTCTGCGAATCCGCGAAGTCCCGGTGCTGGACGCCGCACGCATCGGACTTGTCCACCGAGGAGGAAAACATATTTCCGCCGTTCGAGCAGCCCGCGATGTCACCCACCGCGAGGCTGGCAACGACCGTCAAACTCACCGCTCGCGATACCACTCGACGACGCTTGGGCATACCGAACCCCCAATCCGGTGAAGTGCTGCATGATATACGGAAGTGTGCGGCGAGCAAGCACGCGAACGCGATGCGTGCCTCGTCGGGCCGCGACTCGCCGGCCGCGTTAGGCTATAAGCGGCCGAACCGGAAGGGAGGGGAACGGCCGGGTGAGCGTCGATAGTCCCGCGGTTCACACGGCGCCGTCGACGATCGGCGGCGCCGGCACTCAACGCATTCGCCGCCTGCAGGTGCCGATGCTGATCTGGCTCGGGCTCGTGCTGGCGATCCTGCTGGGGGCGTTCGGCAACCAGATCAAGTATGTGAACCGGTTCGAATACCTCGCCGACGATCTGCGCATGATCGCATTCACGCCCCAGGTGGATATCCACCGGCGCGTGATGGTGGTGACGATCGACGAGACGACGATCAAGCAGTTCAAGCACCGCTCGCCGATCAACCGCGCCTTCCTGGCCAAGCTGCTGGCGCGGCTGAACGAAGCGAAGCCAGCAGCGATCGCCATCGACATCCTGTTCGATTCCCCCACCGAGCCCGACGAGGACGAGGCGCTGCGACAGCAGCTGCACGAGATGACCGTGCCGGTGATGATCGCGGACGGCAATCCCAAGACCGACGGGGACCTGATCAAGGATTACGAGGCGGCGTATCTCGACAAGTTCTATGCCAGCATCGACAACCCGCTCGTCCGGCAGGCCCATGTGCGGCTGCGGCCCGACATGGACGGGGTGAAGCGGAGCGCGCCCGAGATGTCCTGGATCGGCTCGGCCGGCCAGCCCGTGCCGTCGCTTGCCGCCGGCGCCGTCGCCGCCACTGGCTGGCCGGCCGTACCGGCGGACGGGCGGATCGCCTATTACGGCTATTACGGGCCGCAGGACGAACGGTTCGTGCGTCTGTCGGCGGTCGCCGTCACGAATGCCACCGACGCGGCCTTCGTCCTCGAAAAGCCGCTGCTCGCCGGCAAGATCGTCTTCATCGGCAGCTATCTCCAGGACACCGATCTCCACGACACGCCGTTCAGTCTGATGACGCGTGGCGTGCAGACCTCGGGCGTGATGATCCAGGCGACGCTGGCCGCCCAGATGATCGACGGCCGCTGGGTGCGGGTGCCGACGCCGATCGAGACCGGGGTCATCTCGGTCCTGATCGTCCTCGCAGGCTTCATGATCGGCGTTCGCTCGAGCAACAACTGGATCACTCTGGGGGCGGTAATCGGCCTCACCATCGTGATCTGGGGTATCGGCATCGCCGGCTATGCGATCCCGGTGGATGACGGAAACGGCCGCTCGCTCTACCCGGTGGTCACCCCGACCTTCGCGCTGCTGATCGCGACCTGGCTCGGCTACGCGCTGACACGGCGCCAGTTCGCCGCCGAGCGGAACTTCATCCAGGGTGCGCTCGCCACCTATGTCAGCGCTTCGGTCGCCAAGCAGCTGCTGGAGGATCCGAGCCTGCTCAGCGTCGGCGGCGACCGCCGCGAGGTCAGCGCGCTCTTCACCGACATCGAGGGCTTCACGACGCTGTCGGAGGAGCTCGATCCGGCGACGCTGGTCGATATCCTGAACCGCTACCTGGAGGGCATGACCCAGATCGTGCTGCACCATGACGGGCTGCTCGACAAATATATCGGCGATGCCGTGGTCGCGCTGTGGAACGCCGACTTGCCGCGTGCCGATCACGCGGCGAAGGCGGTCGATTGCGCCATCGAGCTCGCAGCCTTTGCCGACGCCTTCGCCAAGGCCGAGCGGGACAAGGGTATTGCTTTCGGCCGCACCCGGATCGGCGTGCAGACCGGCTTCGCGGTGGTCGGCAATTTCGGCGGCGCCCGCAAGCTCAACTTCACGGCGATCGGCGACACGATGAACCTGACCTCGCGGCTGGAGGGCGCCAACAAGCACCTCGGCACGTCGATCCTGATCGGTGCCGCCGCGGCCGAGCGGTCGGGCCGCCCCCACCTGCGCCCGATCGCCGATCTGGTGGTGAAGGGCAAGGACACTGCCGTCGCGGTGTTCGGTCCCGTGCCGGACTGGCCGCCGGAGCGGCTGGAGCGGTATCGCCATGCCTATACGCTGTTGAGCGCCGGCGATCCGGGTGCAGAATCGGCACTGCGGGAACTTGCGGACGGGCAGGATCCGATCATACATCTCTACTTGCAGCGTCTGGCCACGGGCAGGCTAGGAACGCGGATCGTTCTTGAAGAGAAATGAATCGGGAGCATCCAATGATGAAGTTCCACGGTTGCGCGATGACCGCGGTCGTCCTGCTGGCGACGGCGGGCGCAGCCCACGCGGCCCAGCTTGTAGTGATCGACGCGAAAGGGTCGATTTCGAAGACAACGCCGATCGGAAGCGTGATCGACGACGCGAATCTGGACGTCCAGGATCACGACCAGCTGACAGTCATGACGGCCACCGGCGAGACCATCCAGGTCGATGGGCCGCATAAGGGCCCGGTCGGCGCGCCCACCGGCGGCGATCCCGGCATGCTGCAGAAGCTGTCGAACGTGATGAAGGACCGGCAGGCCTCGTTCGGCGCGACCCGCAATGTGATGCTCCAAACCGATCCCGGCGAGCACAAGGCCGACCCCTGGGCGATCGATGCCAGCTTCAGCAGCACGGCCTGCGTGTTCGAGGGACGGCCGGCGCAGCTCTTCCTGCCGAAGAGCGCCAACGCCTCGAGTGTCACGGTGAAGGACGAGACCAGCGGCAAGTCGGCGACCATCGACTGGCCGACGGACGGCAGCAACGCGGCCTGGCCGGCAAGCCTGCCGGCCGTGGACGGCGACCAGTACACCGTCAGCTTCGGCGCCTCGCACCGCACGCTGACCGTGAAGAAGGTCTCGGCCGCCACCTCGGAAGGCATGGGCTCGCTGCTGGCGGCCGGCGCCGGCTGCAATGGCCAGGCCAAGGACCTGGCGCGGGCGGCGAAGCCGGTCAAGGCGTCGTAGGTCCCGCCTCCCCCGCCGAACGACCTCGTGTCCGACGCCGCGGCGCAAGCCCTTGCGCCGCGGCTTGCTGCGCCTTACGAGGCTGCGGCATGACCAGACCGAACCCGCTCAAGCTCAACCCGCTGCAGCTGAAGACGCTGACCCTGCTGCAGCACCTGGCGACGCTATGGGGCGAGACGCCGCCGGACGGGAGCGAGGGGGTGGATGTCAATCATTTCCCCCACGCCCATGGCGACCATTTACATGTGGGCGACGCGACGGTCCTCAGCCGCGACGCGTCGGGCCTCACCAACGAATCCGTCTGGGTGGCGCTCGAACGGAAGGGGCTGCTGAGATCGGCCTATCCCTATTCGGCGACGCTGACGCCGGCGGGGCTCGCCTACGAAACGGGAATCGCCGACCAGATCCTGCATCGGGCGGACCACTAATCGGGGATCAGTACTCCGGCTCCAGCAGGATGCCGACGATGAGGTGGCCGTCGGCGCCGGTGAACTCGAAGCTGAGCCGCTCGCCTTCGCGCTGGTACGCCTGCCGGCCTGCCTTCGTCCAGCCCAGCGCCGGCAGGCTCGCGGCGTAGAACTGCAGCACGTCCGACCGTTTGAGCGCGCCGGAGGCCGAGACCTCGACGATCCGCCCCTGCGGCTTGTCGAAGATCAGGGCCGAGCCATCGACGGTCTCGAGGCCGGGCATCAGCGGAACATCTTCGGTGCCGGGAACGTAGCTTGGCGGGTGCGCAAGGCCGGGCGCTGCGAGGCACAGGGCCAGGAAAGCGGAAAGTGCGAACGTCCTCGCCATGAGGTCCGATCCTACACGCTAGCGCTGGCGCTGGGCACAGTAGAAAGTCGACCGCCCGGCCTGCACGATGCGGCGGATTCCCGCGGCGCAGGTGCAGCCGGGACAGGGCGCGCCGGCCCGGTCGTAGACCGCCCATTGGTGCTGGAAGTAGCCCAGTTCGCCTGTGGTCTGGACGTAGTCGCGGAGGCTCGATCCGCCGGCCGCGATGGCGCGCTGCAGCACGTCCTTGATCGCCGCCACCAGCCGCTCGGCGCGGGCGCCCAGTACCGTCGTGGCGAGCCGGCGCGGCGAGAGCCCGGCCTGGAACAGCGCCTCGCAGGCGTAGATGTTGCCGAGCCCCGCGACCGTCTTCTGGTCGAGCAGCGCCGCCTTGATCGGCGTCATCCGACCGGCCAGACGCTCGGCCAGCACCGGCCCGCTGAACTCGTTGCCCAGCGGCTCGGGTCCGAGGTCGCGCAGCATCGGGTGCTCGGCCAGCCCGTCCTCATGGACGTAATCGAGGACCCCAAAACGGCGGGCGTCGTTGAACCGGATGGCCGTGCCGTCGTCGGTGACCAGGACGACATGGTCGTGCGCTTCGAGCACGAGCGTCGCGGCGGGGCCGATCAGCATCCGGCCGGACATGCCGAGATGGGCGATCAAGACTCCGCCGTCGTCGAGATGCAGCAGGATGAACTTTGCGCGGCGCCGCACCGCCGTGACGGTGCGGCCTTCGACACGTTCCTTCAGGCCGGGCGGGAACGGCAGGCGCAGATCGGCACGGCGGAGGTCGAGACGGGCGATTCGCCGCCCTTCGAGGACGACGGCGAGGCCGCGGCAGACGGTCTCGACTTCGGGAAGCTCAGGCATGTGGCCGACGGTAGCCGGACCAACGCCCGCGCGCTATGGTCCGCCCCCATGAACGCATCAGGAATCGACGAAACGCAGGGCGAGGCGTTCGGCTTCCGCACGGTCGGGCCGGGCGAGAAGAAGCCGCTGGTGCGCGGCGTCTTCGACAGCGTCGCCGCGCGCTACGATTTGATGAACGACCTGATGAGCGCCGGCATCCACCGGTTGTGGAAGCACACGCTGGTCGGCCGGATGGCGCCGCGGCCGGGCGAGCGCCTGCTCGACGTGGCCGGCGGCACCGGCGACATCGCCTTCCGGCTCAACGACCGGACACAGGGCGCGGCCCGGATCACGGTCTGCGACATCAACCGGTCGATGATCGCCGTCGGCCGCGACCGTGGGATCGACCGCGGCCTGCTCGCGGGAATCGACTGGGTATGCGGCGATGCCGAAGCGCTGCCGGTGCGCTCGGGCTCGGTCGATGCCTATGTCATCGCCTTCGGGCTGCGCAACGTCACCGACATCGACGCCGCGCTGACCGAGGCGCGGCGGGTGCTGCGGCCGGGCGGCCGCTTCTTCTGCCTGGAGTTCAGCCGGCTCGTGGTACCGGCGCTGGAGCGGCTTTATGCGCTCTATTCCTTCGAGGTGCTGCCACGGCTCGGCAGCTGGGTGGCCGGCGACGCCGATTCCTACCGCTATCTCGCGGAGAGCATCCGCCGCTTCCCGCCCCAGGAAGAGCTGATCCGGCGGATGGACCGGGCCGGGCTGGCACGCACCTCCTACGTCAATCTGACCGGCGGGATCGTTGCCCTCCACACCGGATGGCGCATCTGAGCGCGTTCAGATGAGCGCCCCTCGGTGAGCGCACTAGTGCGCGCGGTGCGCCACCTCATGGCGCTGCTGCGGATTGGCGTCCTGCTGGCCCGCTACGACGCGCTCTTTCCGCTGCGGCGGCTGCCCGGCGGCGCGGCCGCTCTTATCGTCATCGGCCTGATCATCCCCCGCCGGCGCGACGTCGCGGGATTGCGGCGGGGCGAGCGGCTGGCCCTGGCCTTCCAGCGGCTGGGTCCGAGCTTCATCAAGCTGGGCCAAGCGCTCTCCACGCGCTCCGACCTGCTGGGCGAGACGATGGCGGCGGATCTCTCGACGCTGCAGGACCGGCTCCCGCCCTTCCCGAGCGACCAGGCGGAGGCGGCCGTGGCGGAGGAGCTGGGCGTGCCGCTCAGCGCCGCCTTCGCCGAATTCGACCTCGTCCCGGTCGCGGCCGCTTCGGTCGCGCAGGTGCATTTCGCCGTGACGTCGGACGGGCGCGAGGTGGCGGTCAAGGTGCTGCGCCCGGGCGTCGCCGAGGCCTTCGCGCGCGATCTCGACCTGCTGCTGTGGATCGCCGAGGGAATCGAGCGCTGGCAGCCGGCGCTGCGGCGGCTGAAGCCCATCGAGGTCGTGCGCCGGCTCCAGGAATCGGTCGGGTTCGAGATGGATCTGAGGCTGGAGGCGGCTGCGGCGGCCGAGCTGGCCGAGAATTTCCGCGGCGATCCGGATTTTCGCGTGCCGACGGTCGACTGGGCGCGGACGGCCAAGCAGGTGCTGACCACCGAGCGAATCCACGGAATCCCGGTCGGCGACCGCGCGGCAATCGTGGCGGCCGGGTTCGAGCCGCGCGAGATCGTGCGCAAGGCGGCGGCGACGTTGTTCGCCATGGTGTTCCGGGACGGGCTGTTCCACGGCGATCTCCATCCCGGCAATCTCTTCGTGACCGCGGATGGCGCCATCGCCGCCGTGGATTTCGGCATCATGGGGCGGCTCGACCGGAAGCACCGCTACTACCTGGCGGATATGCTGCTGGGGTTCCTGGTCGGCGACTACCGGCGCGTCGCCGAGGTGCATTTCGACGCGGGGTTCGTGCCGCAGGGGGAATCGGTCGAAGGCTTCACCCAGGCCTGCCGGTCGATCGGCGAGCCGTTGCTGGGCAAGCCGCTCGACCAGATCTCGGTGGCCCGGCTGCTGTCCCAGCTCTTCGAGATTACCCAACAGTTCAACATGGAGACGCAGCCACAGCTCCTGTTGCTGCAGAAGACGATGATGCTGGCCGAAGGGCTCGGCCGCTCGCTCGATCCGACAGTGAACATGTGGGGGCTGGCGCGGCCGCTGATCGAGGACTGGATGCGGATCCACCGCTCGCCGCCGGCCCGGGCCGCGCTCGCCGCCGTCGAGCTGGCGCGCGGCCTGGAACGCCTGCCCGGAATCCTCATCGATCTCGAAAAGGCGGTCGGCGAGCTCGCCTCGGGCGGGCTGCGGCTTCACCCGGACACGGTGCGGGCCGTCATCGGCAGCCGCGAGAGCGGGCTCGGCATCGCGCTGCCGATCTGGCTGGCGGCGCTGGCCTTGCTGGTGCTGGTGCTGGAACGGCTTTAAGCAAGGCCAGCTTGGCCGACACATCCCCTCTCCTGCCCTTTAGGGCGGAGAGGGAGGGACCCGTCGCGGCAGCGACGGGAGGGTGAGGTGGGCCGCACCGACGCTCCGAGCTATCCCCCACCTCATCCCGACCCTCTCCGCCCCCGAGGGCGGAGAGGGAGATGGGGACGGCCGGCGCGAAGCCGTTGTCAGGCCGCCTGCGGCATCGCCGAAGCGGCCTCGGTCTCGGCCCAGGCGGGCAGCTCCCGCAGCGAGGCGTGCCAGCGGCGGATCTCGGGGTAGGGCGCCGTCGGCAGCCGCGCCCGTTCCGACAGGTTGAGCGCAGCGCCCAGCGAGAAGTCGGCGACGGTGAGCCGGTCGCCGGAGATATACTCGCGGCCGGCGAGGTGGCCCTCGAGAACCTTGGCAAAGCGGTGGAACAGCTCCTCGCCCTTGGCCAGCGCGGCCGGGTCGGGTGCGGCGCCGGGCGTGACCAGGCCCTTCACCAGATTCTCGAAGATGAAGGTCGCGCAGGCCGGATCCCAATGGGCGAGATCCCAGAACTGCCAGCGCGTCACGTCGAGCCGCGCCGGATCTTCCAACGGCAGCAGCCCGCTCTCCGGCCGCTTCAGGGCCAGGTACTGGATGATCGCATTCGATTCCCACAGCACGAAGTCGCCGTCCTTGAGGACCGGCATCTTCATGTTGGGGTTGAGCGCCGCATATTCGGGCGTGCGGTGCTCGCCGGCAAACAGATTGACCGGCTTCAGCCGGTATTCGATCCCCAGATGGTTGGCGACCGCGAGCGCCTTGAACGCGCGCGGCGATGGCGGGAAGACGTAGAGTTCGAGCGACATAGGCTGCTTCTCCCTTCCTGGGTTGGGGTCAACGAAAGCGTCAGTTTGCGGCATGGGTGGCGTATTGCGCGAGGATGGCGCCCCAGCCGTTGGGCGCATCGACCCGCTGGCGGAGGATCGCGCCATCCTCCCCGCCGAGGCGTTCGAGGTTGCTGTGCTCCAGCTCGACCCGCGTTCCCGCACCCTCGGCGAGAAAACGGATCTCGACCTCGGAGGAACGGTTCGGGTTGCGCTGGAACTGCGCGTCGAGATCCCAGCTCAGTACGACGCGGCCGGGCGGGTCCCAGACCAGCACCTTGCCCCAGTCGCTCTCGCTCCCGTCCTCGCCGGTCTCGTACCAGCGGCCGCCCTGGCGCGGTTCGATCGTGGCCGAGCGCATGTCGGCCTTGCCGACATGATGGGTGCGCGGCCACCACGCGGCGATCTCGCGCGTGAACGCGTCGAAGGCGCGTGCCGGCGCGGCCTTGACGGTGATGGACTTGCGGACGGGCGCGATGGTGACGGTCGTGGTCATCTGTCCTCTTCCTTCTCGGGGGCCGGCCCGTCGGCCTCCTGGTTGTCGAGATGCGCCCGGAACGCCTCGAGCCCGGCATCCCAGAACTGGTCGAGCCACGCCCGCACGGCCGCGAGCCCGTGCGGGTCGATGTAGTGAATGCGGCGCGTACCCTCGGCGCGATCGGCCACGAGACCCGCCTCCTTCAGCACCTTCAGGTGCTGCGACACCGCCGGCCGGCTGATCGGCAGGCCCCGGGCGATCTCGCCCACCGCCCGCGGCCCGTTCCGGAGCCTTTCGAACACCGTTCGCCGCGACGGATCGGCCAGCGCCGCCAGTGCTCTTGGGTAAGTCATGACTTACCGTAAGCGATGAGTGACGGATGAGTCAAGCCCTATCGATCGGCGGCCGTCCGCGAAGCAGTCGGTCATGATGGATGATGGACTGGCACTAGCGTGCCGACAGGCGGCCTCGCGCGAGCATCATCGGCTCCCATCGGACGGGTGACATCATCATGAAGAACCACACGTTTCTCCCGCGCCTTGGCTTCGCCACGGTCGGGCTGGGCGACTGCTGGCGTCGCGAGCGGAGCTTCCGCACGCAGCTCGCCCTCGGAGCGCTGGCGGTGGTCGTCACCGCGGCGATCGGTGCACAGCTGATCTGGTGCGCGGCCGTTGCGCTGGCGAGTGCCATCGTTCTTGCCGCAGAGCTGTTCAACGCGGCATTGGAAGCCCTGGCCGATCGGCTACACCCGGAAATCCATCCTGAGATTCGCATTGCGAAGGACATGGCCGCCGGCGGCGTGCTCGTCGCGAGTCTCGGCGCGCTCGCTGTCGGCATGTTGATGCTGTGGTCCACGCTGTAGCGATCCGGCGGGAAGGGTGGCGATTTGAAATCCGACAACCTCGTTTTCCAATCGGCGATGTTTCCCATCGAGGACGGTGAAGATCGCGCCACGAATCCGGGCGTCTATGGCCGCGCCGTGGCGATCTGGCTCCGTCAGGCGCTGAGTGCCCGCGGCTTCGGCGGCGAGCCCGATCCCATCGCCGAGGACTGGGGGCTGGGTTGTCATGGTTTCGAGGAGCCCATTCCTGCTTCGGGTGGGATGCGGCAACCGAGTGGGCAAGATGGAACGGGGGGAAAGCCCCGAATGGATCGTCTTTGTCGTCGCCGAGCCGTGGCTCTTTGCGCGGCTATTTCGTTCCGCCGAGATTCGGCGTGCCCATGCGAGCCTCGAATCGGCCGTCGCGGAGATTCTGGCCGCCGAGCCAAAAATCCTAGGCCTCTATCGGGAGCCTTAGCGTCACCCCGCCAGCACCGCCAGCGCCGCCGCATGCCCGCGGCGGTCGCCGCAGGCGAGGATGCGACCGTCCGAGGCGAGGCCGAGGCGTTCGCCCTGCCAGCCGGTCACAACACCGCCGGCGCCCTCGATCACCGGCACCAGCGCCGCGTAGTCCCACAATTTCATATTCGATTCCGCGACCACGTCGATGAACCCCGATGCCACCAGCCCGTAGGCGTAGCAGTCGAGACCGAACCGCGTGCGCTTGACCGCCCGGCGCAGTGCCGCGAAGCGGGCAACATTTCCACCCTCGAACATGTCGGGGGTGGTGGCGAAAAGCGTGGCGTCGCCGAGCGCCGCGCAGGGGCGCGTCGAGACCGCCGCGCCGTTCAGCGTCGTCGGCCGGCCCTCGACGCCCAGCCAGGTCTCTCTCAGCACCGGCTGGTCGATCATGCCGAGCACCGGCCGGCCTTCGTGGAGAAGCGCCACCAGCGTGCCGAACAGCGGCACGCCGGAGATGAACTGGCCGGTGCCGTCGATCGGGTCGAGCGTCCAGACGAACTCGGCATCGGGCCGGTCGGAGCCGTGCTCCTCGCCGATGATGCCGTGTTCGGGGAAGCGGCCGGCGATCAGCGTCCGGAGCGCTGCCTCGGCATCGCGGTCGGCGATCGTGACCGGCGTGGCGTCCGCCTTGTCGTCAACCGCGATTCGCCGACGAAAATGCCGCCGGCAGATCGTGCCGGCGGCATCGGCGAGCAAAGGTGCCAGCGCCGCCGCCTCGTCGAGGACGCGCGACGCCGGCATCGGTCTACTTCGTCAGGTCGACCGGCGTATCGGTCTCCTTGTCGAGGAACGCCTCCACGTCGGCGCGGTCCTGTGCGCTCGGCAGGCCGGGGAAGGTCATCTTCGTGCCGGGCGCGTATTCGCTGGGCTTGAAGATGAAGGCCGCCAGATCCTGCGGCGTCCAGTTGCCGCCGAGCTTCTTGATCGCGTCGGAGTAGGTGAAGCCCTCCTCGGTGCCGCGCGCACGGCCCAGCACGCCCCACAGATTCGGGCCGATCTTGTTGGCGCCGCCCTTGGTCCAGGTGTGGCACTGGGCGCATTTCTGCGCGATCTGTTCGCCCTTGACCGGATCGGCCTTGGCGTAATCCTCCGCGGGGATCGGCGCCGGCTTGGCCTCGGCCTCGGGCGCCGCCGCGGGAGCCGCTTCCTTCACCGCGATCGGATAGGCGGCCTTCTCCAGCTTCTGCGTCGGGATGACGCCTGTGCTGACGAGGCCGGCGACCACCCCGATGATCATGGACATGAGGAGCGCGCCGATGATCTTGTTGAGCTCGAACGACATCTGCAGCCCTTGACGAAGATTCGACAGTGTGGTGGAGGGGGCGGGCGACCGCCCGGCTAACTGGACGCAGGTTTCATCACGACTTTGCGGAAAAGTCGAGACCCGACGGCGCGGCGGTGCGATGCGGGCGACATGGATATTGGTGCTAGGCCGGCGGGAGCGGATGTGGGCAGCGGGCGGGTCGAGAACCCCATCATCGTGATCCCGGCGAGGCTTGCGGCGCTTCGCCTGCCGGCGAAGCCGCTGGCGGACATCGCCGGTGTGCCGATGATCGTGCATGTCTGGCGCCGCGCGATGGCGGCCGGTATCGGGCCGGTGGTCGTGGCCGCGGCCGACCGTGCGATTGCCGAGGTCGTCGAATCGGCGGGCGGCCGGGCGGTGCTGACCGATCCCGACCTGCCATCCGGCTCGGACCGGGTCTGGCAGGCGCTCGGCACGGTCGATCCCGACGGGAGGCACGACGTGGTCGTCAATCTGCAGGGCGACCTGCCCACGCTCGAGCCGGCGCTGATCCGCCGCGCGCTCGACCCGCTGGCCGATCCGGCCGTCGACATCGGGACGCTGGTCTGCCGCATCGCCGACGCGGCCGATCGCGAGCGGCCGAGCGTGGTCAAGGCGGTGGTCGGGTGGGGAGAGAACCAGGTCGGGCGCTGCCTCTATTTCAGCCGGGCGCCGGTCCCCACCGGCGACGGGCCGCTGTGGCACCATATCGGGCTCTATGCCTATCGGCGCGCCGCGCTCGGTCGGTTCGTGGCGCTGCCGCAAAGCGCGCTGGAGCGGCGCGAGCACCTGGAGCAGCTGCGGGCACTCGAGGCCGGGATGCGAATCGATGCGGCCGAGGTCGATACCGTGCCGCTCGGCGTCGACACGCCCCAAGATCTCGAAACTGCCCGCCGACTCATCGCCGGAGAACACGCGTCGTGACCGTTCATCCTGCCGCCGCCGATGCCGGGCCGATCGCCTTCCAGGGCGCGCCAGGCGCCAATTCCGACCTCGCCTGCCGCGAGGTGTTCCCCGACCGGCCGACGCTGCCCTGCCGTGACTTCGAAGAGGCGCTGGCCGCGGTGACGGACAGGCGGGCGGCGCTCGCGATGATCCCCATCGAAAACTCGGTCGCGGGCCGTGTCGCGGACGTGCACCATTTGCTGCCGCATTCCGGGCTTCACATCATCGCCGAGCACTTCCATCCGGTGCACCATCACCTGCTGGCGCTGCCGGGCGTGGGGCTCGACGAGATCCGGACGGTCAGGAGTCATGTCCATGCGTTGGGCCAGTGCCGCCAGTTCCTGCGTCGGCACGCGCTGACTCCGGAAATCGCCGTGGACACGGCCGGCGCGGCAGCGGAGCTGGCCGCGGCACCCGACCGATCGGTGGCGGTCATCGCCTCCGCGCTGGCCGCGGAGATCTACGGCTTGCAATCGCTGGCCGCGGATATCGAGGATGCCGCCCACAACACGACCCGGTTCGTCGTGCTGGCGCGCGCGCCGAAGATCCCGGAGGCGGGCGGGCTTGCCGTCACCAGCTTCGTCTTCCGGGTGCGCAACGTCCCGGCCGCGCTCTACAAGGCGCTGGGCGGCTTCGCCACCAACGGCATCAACATGACGAAGCTGGAGAGCTACATGCTGGGCGGCAGCTTCACCGCTACCGAGTTCTATGCCGATGTCGAGGCGCACCCGACCGAACGGCGGTTGCAGCTGGCGCTCGAGGAGCTGCGCTTCTTCACCACCGAGCTGAAGCTGCTCGGGACCTATCCCGGCCACCCGCACCGCCACGAGGACCAGAAGTCATGATATCGAGCGCGCTGCCGCTGCTTGCAACCTGCGTCGCACTTTTCGTCTATCTCTGGACCTTCTACCTGTGCGGCCGCGCCCGCGGCCGGCATGGCATCCAGGCCCCGGCGGTTACCGGCCATCCGGAGTTCGAGCGGGCCTTCCGTGTGCAGCAGAACACGATGGAGCAGCTCGTCGTGTTCCTGCCGAGCCTCTACCTCTTCAGTTTCGCGGTCTCGCCGCTCTGGGGCGGCGCCCTCGGCCTCGTCTGGAGCGCCGCGCGGATTCTCTATGCCGTCTCCTATCTCCGCGATCCCGCCACGCGCGGCCCCGGGTTCGGTATCAGCGCGCTGATCACGCTGGTGCTGCTGGGCGGGGGCACGGCCGGGGTGGTGTGGCGGATGCTTGCCTGACGCGCGCGCTGGCCGCCTACCAGTTGGCCGGCGCCGGGATCTCGTCGAACGTGTCGAAGAAGCAGCGATGGCCGTTGAACTCGATCGCGCCATGGCGGTCGAGCGTGTCGTTCGCGGCCGGGACGAAGACGATGTTGTCCTGGAAAGGCTTCTCGAAGCAGCGCGCTGAAGGTGGCGCGATAGAAATGATGGAGCGACGATTCGACGATGAGCGCCGTATCGCCGTCCTGACGCCAGTGAAGGATACCGCCGCTGCCGACGGACGGGATCTCCGGCGGCCGCGTCGAGGCCGGCTCGGCGAGGGCCGGTGCCGCGGTCACCAGGGCCAGCATGCACAATCCCGCTATCCTGCCCATGCCCCGCTTCCTCGATCCGCGGCGTGGCTGAAGTTTAGCTCCCTTCGTGCGGCCCCGAATTCGGCGGATCGTCGCGGCGACCGAGGCAGCGCCTAGACCTCGGCCAGCCAGGTATCGACCAGCCAGCGCGCGATCGAGCCGCCGGGCGGGACGCGCAGATGGGGATCCTGGGGGTTCTCGATGAGCCAGCGCCGCTCGACCCAGCGAACATCCTCGATCTCGTCCGGGTCGGGATGCAGCTCGGTCGACGCCGCCTCGGCCCGGAAGCCCAGCATGATCGAGCCCGGAAAGGGCCAGGGCTGGGACGCAGCATAGCGCACGTTGCGGACCGCAATCCCGGCTTCTTCCAGAACCTCCCGCGCGACCGCAGCCTCCAGCGTCTCGCCCGGCTCGACGAAGCCGGCGAGCACGGAATACATGCCGGGGGGCCAGGTCTTCTGGCGGCCGAGCAGCACCCGGTCGCCGTCGGAGACCAGCATGATCACCGCCGGATCGGTGCGCGGGAAGTGGCTGGTGGCGCAATCGGGGTTGGTGCAGCGGCGTTGATGCCCGCCTTCCCTTGAGATCGTGGGACTGCCGCACACACCACAGAACCGATGGCGGGCGTGCCAGTAGAGCAGGCCCTTGGCATGGGCAAGCAGGGCCGCGTCGCCGGGGCTGAGCCGCGGCGCCACCAGACGCAGCTCCTCGAACCGGAGATTCGGCGCCGCATCGAGCCCCAGCCGGGCCGGCGGTTCCTCGCCCTCCAGCTCGACGCCGAAATACGCGGTCTCGCCGATCATGCCCAACAGGACGGCCGGCTCGGCCGGCACGATCCGGTCGCGCTCCACCAGCGCCGCCGCCAGCCCCGCCGCCGTCTCCCGGACAAGGGCGCGACCCCGCCAGAAGGTCGCAAAGCGGGTTGCCTCATGCCGTTCCAGCCGGTCGGCCAGCCAGGCCTCGTCCGTCCGGCGGTCCCAGGCGCGGTCGTGAGCGGACTCGGCGAACAGGATGCGTAGGTCGTTCATGGGGTCTCCGCCCGCCCGACGTAGAGCGTGGCGTCGCGGTAGGCAATGATCAGGTGGAACTGGCGCAGCACCGGCATGCCGAGCGTGAAGTCGGGGAGGCCGGCATCCTCCTCGATCCCGGCGGTGCCCGAGAGCGGCCGGTGCATGCGGTGCGTCTGGTCGGGCACGATGACGACGGGCGGGTTGGCCAGCGCGATCGAGCCCAGCGCCAGCGTGCCGAAGGGGCGGATGTAGGCGCCCACGCGGCCGCCGTCGGCGCCGACGATCTCGCCGGCGCGCGGCAGAAGCGACGGGTCGATCCCGTAGAGCCGGTGCGCCGCCTCCAGCAGCAGAATCGATTGCGCGGCACCGGTGTCGATCAGCGCCTTCACGGCCTGGCCGTCCAGCAGCACCCGCACGAGGACATGACGCGAGGGCGTCACCGTCAGGGGCAGGCCAGG
>DATGFU010000075.1:0-16982 GCA_035308865.1 Allostellaceae bacterium
CGATCGCGATCTATTCGCTGCTCCAGGTCCCGGGCGAGGAATCGGCGGCGGCGCGGCTGGCGGCCCTCTCGGCCATCCTGTCGGTGGTGTTCCTCTTCGGCTCGGAGCTGGTGTCGCGGCGCCTCCGGAGCGCGCTCGCCAACCCATGAGGCTCGAGATCGACGTCACGTTGGCGCGGGACGCGTTCGCGCTGGCGGCGCGGTTCGTCAGCGAGGGCGGGGTGACGGCGCTGTTCGGGCCGTCGGGCGCCGGCAAGACGACGATCGGCCTGCTCGTCGCGGGGCTGGTGCGGCCGACCACCGGACGCATCCGGCTCGACGGCCGGGTTCTGGTGGATACGCGCGGCGGCATCTTCGTGCCGCCGCATCGCCGCCGGATCGCCGTGGTGTTCCAGGACGGCAGGCTGTTCCCGCACCTGACGGTCCGGCAGAACCTCGCCTACGGCACCTGGTTCAACCGGACGAGCGGCGCCGGCTTCGTCCCGATCGTCGACATGCTCGAGTTGGGGCCGTTGCTCGCGCGGCGGCCGGCGACGCTCTCGGGCGGCGAGCAGCGTCGGGTGGCGCTCGGCCGGGCGCTGCTGGCCGAGCCGAAGCTGCTGGTGCTCGACGAGCCGCTGACCGGGCTCGATGCGGCCCGCAAGCAGGAGATCCTGCCCTACCTCGAGCGGCTGCGCGACGAGCGGCTCGTGCCGATGATCCTGATCAGCCACGCGCTGGACGAGGTCATCCGCCTGGCCGACACGCTGGTGCTGATCGATCGGGGGAACGTCGGACATGCAGGCACCCTGGCCGAGGTGATGCCTCACCTCGCCGGCGCCGATGCGGGCGCGGTGATCGACACGACGGTTTCGGCGATCGACAGCGCGCACGGGCTGGCGCGGCTCGCCTTCGCCGACGGCGAGCTGGTCGTGCCGCAGGGCAGGCTGGCACCCGGCCAGAGGCTGCGTGTCCATATCCGGGCGCGCGAGGTGGCGATCGCGACGGAGCCGCCGCAAGGCCTCAGCATCCTGAACGCGCTGCCGGCGCGGGTCATCGCGATCGGCCCGTCGGACGGTGCGGCGGTCGACGTGTTCCTGGACGCCGGCAGCACGCGGCTGGTCGCGCGGGTCACCCGCCGGTCCGCCGACACGCTGGGGCTGGCACCGGGGCGGAATGTCCATGCGCTGGTCAAGAGCGTCGCCCTTGCCGGGCGCGACGAGCCGCTCAGTTGAGCACGGTCGCCAGCCAATGTCCGAGCACGACCGCGGCGAGGCACAGCACCACCGACAGCACGATGTTGAGCCCCGCCTCCAGCAGCCGACCGTCGCGGGCCAGCATCAGCGTCTGCAGCGAGAAGCTGGAAAAGGTCGTGAAGCCGCCGCAGATCCCCACCATGACGAATTGCCGTGCCGTCAGCGGCAGAGGGAACCTGCCTTCGGTGGCGGTCAATGTCGCGAAGGCGCCGATGACCATGCTCCCGACCACGTTGATGGTGACCGTGCCCCACGGAAACTCGGTCGGCCACAACCGCAGCGCCAGGACGCTGAACCATTGCCGGGCCATGCCGCCGAGCGCGCTACCGACCGCGATCCACAGATAGCTCTGCATAGTCCCCCTTCGTCCGGGCGAACCTGCATAGCGCAACGTCTTCGGCGGGTCGAGAAATGGCCACGGCCGCCGGCGCTTTCGCGCACGACGGCCGTGATGTGGGTCCGGGCGAACCGCTCGGAAGCGGGAATACCGGTCGATCCGTCTCACCGAACCCGATGCGAAGAGTGATGCGATACGTGCCGAGGCTAAAGGGGCAAAGTTTGGACAGACGGGGCAAGATTGGGCAACGGCCGACAGGCCTGGGCAACCTTACCCCGCAAGTGCCTGTTCCAGCAGTCCCAACCCTTCGTCGACGATCTCGTCCGGGGCGGTGAGCGGCACCAGGATCCGGATGGTGCTCGCATCGACGCCGCAGGAGAGCAGGATGAGGCCGTTCTCGTAGGCGGTCTTCGTCACCCGCCGGGTCGTGTCGGCGTCCGGCTGGCGCGTGCCGCGGGTCTTCACGATGTCGAAGGCGATCATGGCGCCCGGCCCGCGGATCGCCGCGATCGGCACGAGGTCGTTGCGGCGCTGCATCGTCTCCAGCCGCGCCCGGATGCGGTCGCCGATCCGGTTCGCCCGGTCGACCAGCTTCTCCTTCTCGATGACGTCCAGCACCGCCAGCGCGGCGGCGCAGGCCAGCGGGTTGCCCGCATAGGTGCCGCCGAGCCCGCCCGGTTCGGCGGCGTCCATGATATGCGCCTTGCCGATGACGCCCGAGAGCGGCAGGCCGCCGGCGAGGCTCTTGGCGACGCAGATCACGTCGGCCTCGACGTCGTAATGCTCCATCGCGAAGAGCTTGCCGGTGCGGCAGAAGCCGGTCTGGACCTCATCGGCGACGAGCACGATGCCGTGGTCGGTGCAGATCTGCCGGAGTGCGCGCATGAGCTCGGCCGGCGCCGGGTGGAACCCGCCCTCGCCCTGGACGGGCTCGATGATGATCGCGGCCACCCGCGCCGGGTCGATGTCCGCCTTGAAGAGGAAGTTGAGGTGCTTCAGCGTGTCCTCGACGCTCACGCCCAGGTGCTCGGCCGGGAAGGGCACGTGGAACACCTCCGGCATCGTCGGACCGAGCCCCTTCTTGTAGGGGGAGACTTTGCCGGTCATCGCCATCGCCATGATGGTCCGGCCGTGGAAGGCGCCGGTGAAGGCGATCACGCCGGCGCGGCCGGTGGCGGCGCGGGCGATCTTGATCGCGTTCTCGGTCGCCTCCGCCCCGGTCGAGAAGAAGGCGGACTTTGCCGGTCCGGAGATCGGCGCCAGCGCGTTGAGCCGCTCGGCCAGCGCGATATAGGGCTCGTAGAGCAGAACCTGGAAGCAGGTATGGGTGAAAAGGTCGAGCTGCTCGCGGACGGCCGCCATCACCTCAGGGTGGCGATGCCCCGTGTTGAGCACGGCGATGCCGCCCGCGAAATCGACGTAGCGCCGCCCTTCGACATCCCAGATCTCCGCATTCTCGGCCCGCGCCGCCGAGATCGGCGTGGCGTGGCCGATGCCGCGCAGCACGGCGGCGTTGCGGCGGGCGAGAAGGTCGGCGTTGGTCGTCATGACGGGCTCCGGATGTGACAGTGGGGCGGTGACATCTCACGGGAACCGGCGCGCGAACAACTCCCTTCAGTCGAACCAAGCGATGGCGCGCATCTCGATGCTGGCGCGCGGCGGCACGCCGGAGGGGCAGGAGGGATCGTCGAAGGCCGAATGCGGCACACAATGCGGCCGCGCCGGATCGGAATTGCAGGTGGTGAAGACCAGCGCCTCCGCCTCGGTCATGCCGGAATAGTAGATCCAGCGATGCGCCGGGTTGTGGCGGACGACGAGCCCCTCGAACGACCATTCCGGCTGGCCAGGCGCATCGAAGACGGCATCGGCGGCAACCAGATCCTCAGGCGCCACGCTCCGCGCGTCGCAGACCGTCAGCGGCACGTCCTGCGGCGGCGGCGACAGCACGCGCCAGACATTGTAGTGCGCGAAGCGCCGCCCCCTGTAACCCTCCGGCGCCGCGCGGTCGGCGAAGCTCTCTCCCGTCGGATCGCTGATATCGACATGAACGAAGCGCGCCGGGAGCGAGTTGAGGAGCGTACCGGCATCCGGCGAGCGCTCGCCGAAGCGAAGCACGCCGCCGCCGGTGATCACGACGCGCGCGGCACCGGTGAGCTCGCCGACCAGCCGCTCGATCTCGGGCGTGTAGACCCGGCGGACCTCGTCGGGATCGCGCCAGTTCCGAACCGACGAAGGGTGGGACACGAGGCGGAACCCCTCGCGGTCGAGGGATGGCGGATCGGCCGCCTCCCGCGCATCCTCGATCTCGACGACACGAGGGTCGAGGCTCAGCACGTCGCGCGAATGGTTCTGGGCATAATAGCGCGGCCGCTCGTCCATCGCGCCCACATAGTTGATCCCGCCGGTTACCCTGCGCATTCGCTCCTCCCTCGCGGCCCTCGCAGACCACGCCGGTACCACTTTATGCCGGCGACTCACCCCGAGACCAGCGCCGGCTCAGATGGCGCGGTGAAACCAGGCGAGCCAGCGTTCGAGCGCGTCCAGACGCTCGGCGACCAGCGCGTAGCGTCGCTCGCGGCCGCGGCGTTCGAGTGCAAGGAGCCCGGCCGCGACCAGCACGCGAAGATGGCGCGTCGTCGTCGGCCAGGCGCAGTCGAAACGCGCCGCGATCTCGCCCGCCGTCATGGCGCCGCCGCGGAAATGGACGATCAGCAGGATCTGGCGACGCGCGGGATGCGCAAGCGCGCCGCAGACCGCCTGGAGAGCCGCCAGCTCCTCGGCCGGCGTCACGCCAAAGGTTCGACGCGCTTCAGCTCCAGCCCATCCAGCACCGGCCCCATCGGTTCCCAGATCGCCATCACCTCGGGCGTGTGATGCGCGGCGACGGAGGCCGCCTCGTCCGTCCACTCGAACAGCTCGACGAAGGAGACGCGGCCGGAGCGCTTATCCGTCGCCCGCCAGAGTAGCGGCTTCGTGTCGGTCGCGAGGCCAAGCCGATGCAATGTCGGCCAGTGGCGCAGCACGAGGCCCCGAAGCACCTCCTCCTGGCCCGGTTTCGCGACATAGGTGACAAGGGTCGGAACGGGTCCATCGGACGCTTGGCCGGCCATGCAACACCCTCCGAGACGATTAGCAGATTCGCTAAATATTATCCTGCAACCGATCCCGAGGCAAGGTTGCGTGCGCATCGCGCGCTGCGAGGAAGCGCCGCGCGACGCCAATCAGACGACATGTCCTGGCGGTGCCGAGCGGCGTTGGCAGAACCGGCAGGAGAACCGCTTGGCGTGCGCAAGCGGCGACGGCACAATCGATGCACGAGGTCAGCGGCGGCGATGGCGATCGGGCACGAACATCCGGCACGGCAGGGGATCGTCCGTATCCTCTGGGTCGCCGTCGCCTCGATCTTCATCGCCAGCGACGCGCCGCGGGCCGCCGGATTCGACCAGGAGGTCGGGCAGGAATTCGCGATCTCGCCGGCCGACCTGCCCGCGCCGGCAGAGGATCGCTCGGTCGCCAATCCCGCCACCTCCGTCGACCGTCCCCCGGGAGCGCTGCCGCGCGTGCCGGAAGGATTTGCCGTCTCCGTCTTCGCCGACGGCCTGGACAACGCCCGCTATCTGGAAGTGGCGCCCAACGGCGACATCCTGCTGGCGGAAATGTATGCCGGCCGCGTCGTCGTGCTGCGCGACGAGACCGGCAAGGGCGTCGCGACCAAACGCTTCGTGTTCGCGGACGGGCTCGCCTATCCGCACGGAATCGCGTTCCATGACGGCTATGCCCACATCGGCGACACGCGGGCGGTCTGGCGCTACCGCTGGAACCCGGCCGATGGGACCGCCGGTCCGCCGGAGCAGGTGACGGCGCCGGGCGCGCTCGGCACGCCCGGCGGCCACATCACCCGCAATATCGCCTTCGCACCAGACGGAAAGCACTTCTATGTGGCGATCGGCTCGCGCGGAAATGCCGGCGAGGAGCCCGAGCCCGACGCCTCGATCCGCGAGTTCGACGCCGAAGGCGGCGCGGGTCGTACCTTCGCCAGCGGGCTGCGCAACCCCGTCGGGATCCGCTTCTACCCCGGCACCGACACGCTGTGGACGGTCGTGAACGAGCGCGACGGGCTGGGCGACGGGCTCGTGCCCGACTACCTCACGCACATCGTCGCCGGCGGGTTCTACGGCTGGCCTTATTCCTATATCGGCCGGAATCCGCAGCCGGGTTCGCTCGGCCGCGAGCACCCGGAGCTGGTCGCCCGGGCGATCGTGCCGGACCTGCTGTTCCAGTCGCATTCGGCGCCGCTGGGGCTGGTGTTCTATGAGGGGACGCAATTCCCGGCCGAGTATCGCGGCGACGCCTTCGTCTCGCTGCATGGTTCGTGGAACTCGGGCGTGCCGACCGGCTACAAGATCGTGCGGGTGCGGTTCCGCGACGGCAGGCCGGTCGGCAGCTACGAGAACTTCCTCACCGGCTTCTGGCTCAAGGGCACCAACCCGGCCCAGGTCTGGGGCCGCCCGGTCGGGCTGGCGGTGGCGCCCGACGGCAGCCTGCTCTTCGCCGACGATGTCGGCAACCGTGTGTGGCGGGTGAGCTGGGTGGGGAAGTGATGCGGCTGCGAAGCTTGGTTCAGCTGTCCGGCGGCAAGGATGCGAACGGATCGTGCGCCGGAACGCCCAGCGGCCCGAAATGCCGCAGGTTGCGCGTCAGGATGACGAGGCCGCGCCCCGCGGCCGTCGCCGCGATGATGATATCGGCCAATCCAGGCGTCCAGCCGAGCCCCCGTGCCCGGTCGGAGAGGGCGCCCGCAACGCGTGCTGCCGCCACGTCGAAGACCAGGATGCGGTCGCGGTAAAGATGGAGGAGCGTTTCAAACCAAGCCGAAAGTTCGTCGGCCTTTCGCGTGGCACCCTGGCGCCGCGACTTGGCAATGCCATCGGTGATCTCGGCGATTGTCACCACCGAGAGGAAGAGCCGATCCGAATTCGCTTCGACCCAGGCGCCGACGGAAGGCGCTTTCGCCAGCCCCGACACGACATTGGTGTCGACGAGGTACACGCCGGCTCACAGCGACGGGTCGCGAAGCGGTGTTTGGTCACGGGGAGGCAAATCCTCGTCCTCGAGAGGTGCCGCGGCCAGAAGCCTGCCGAACGACGGAACCTGCGACAGGCGCCGCCATTCCTCGAAGCCGAGCACCACTGCCTCCGGCCGGCCGTGCCGGGTGATCACGGAAGCCTCGCCCTCGATAGCCCGATCGACGACTGCCGACAGGGTCGCCTTCGCGTCGCGCAGCTGGATTTCCCGCATGGCACCACTCTCAATTATGACTACAGTGGTTATAAAGTGATGAGCAGACGACTCGCAAGAGAGGAAGCTCCAGATTGCGGTCAGATTGCCATCACCTGACCATCAGAGAGTCGGCATAGACTGGGGAAGTCGCTGCCATGGGAGTCCCAGCCGAGGCTGTGTATGGGGACAAGGCGCTTCGCGGCCATCGCCATGGCAAACTTTCGAAGGTCGGCTGGCGACGCATGCCCGCTGGTGTGGACGTGATGGGCCTTGGCCTGGCCGGCATCGAACCACTCTGCAAGCATCCGGCCATCGTCATTCGCCAAGTAGCCGCTCCAGGATGAGAACGACCAGGCATCTGCTGCCGTTGGCCGGACACCGTTCATTTCGTAGTCCGCGATTAGAGACCGCCGGACCGCGATGACCCTGCGCCGTGCGGAACCCGCCAAGGCTCCGGCGGGAACCGCCCGCTGCCTCGCCATTCGATCCACGAAGTCGCCCCGACCCTTGTCGCGGTACATGCTCGCCAAACGACTGGTCACGACGACCTCGGTGTTTCGCCAGCCCGGTTTGGGCAATCGCCCGAAATCCGCGAGTGTTTCCATAACGTCGGCCGTATAGAGGTCGACAACCAGAGATCGACCGGTCTTCAGACACGCGCGATAGAGCGTGACGGTCCGATCTATATTCTGCGCCGACCAAGCGACGAAGACGCGTCCTTCCGTCCTGCGGAACAGACTCACGAACCGGCTTTCCAATTCCTCCTCTGTCACGTGCGGCTTGTCACTACCGAGATTCGTACCCTCCATGATGAGGAGGTCCAGGTCCCCGGGCGGTTGCCGCATGAGCCGACGCACCAGCTCACCCTTACGACCATGTAACCGGAAGTCGCCTGTATAGAGAACGCGACGCCCCGCAACCTCGATCAGCAGCATGTAGGCATCGAAAGCCGAATGATCGATCAGGTAAGGCGTGATCCGGAATGATCCCCGGTCGAACGGCTCACCCGAACGCCAATGGGTGATCGGCTGATGGACCGCCTCCCCGCCGATGGCTGCGCTCAGACGGATAAGCCGTTCCGTGGCCCGACCGCAAGCGACCGGCCATCCGGTCGGGAGGTCTGCGAGAATTCCATAGTGGTCCTGATGCGGGTGCGAGATCAGGAGGGCCGTCACCGGCCGCGAGAGGTCGAGGGTTTTCGGCACCAGACCAGCGGCTGAGCCGGGTGAGGCATCAAGCGGCTTGCCGGCATCAAGAATCAAGCGCTCGGAGCCGGCGGCGATCTCGATGCAGTTTCCGCCGATCTCGTGGGCCGAGCGGTGGACGATGAGTGACGGAGACGGTGGCAAGATCGCGTTAGCTACGGTTATCATGTTGTTGTAAATAGTAAAAATGCTCTAGCAGGGCGCTGACGGTGCTTTCTGTATCGCCGCGCCCGTCGCCGCGCCCGTCGATGACCATGATATTGTCAGGCTTCCGATTGCCGTCCTTCCGGTCGCGGAGAAGCCTTTGTTGCCAAAGGTCATTTCCAGGTTTCTCGTTGGCAGCGCCGATAAATAGCAATGCTACGTCCTCGATGACACATCCGGTTCAGGGAGCTTGTGATCAAAGAGGCGTTTCATTGTAGAAAAAACAGAACTGTACGTGGCTGAAATACCATTATCCGGAAGGGGAGATAAATGTTGCCGATAGCGGCCGAGCTGTTTGAAAAGCTCGGCAGGAGTGGGGGTTTCCGATTTTTGGCGCACCCTGGGATCTTTCGTACGTTTGACTTCCACAAAATGCAGTTTCCCATTCGGCAGCTCGAAAAGTAGGTCTATTTTGTCTTGGGTCACCTTAGAGTCCGGACTTCCTGGAAACCTGATCTCAATGTCGATCAGTGCTGCCTCTTGCCCTGTGCATCCCTCGACATATGGCGAAAACCTCTTGAAAAGATCGGCGACTAGCGCCCTTTCGCTGCTTTTTGACCAGTGGCTCCTGCATCCGTTCTTTACCGTCTCATAGGTTTCCGTATTGAGTTTAACAGCGATGTCGCGAGATTCGCCCAATTCGCCAAAGTATCGGCTTGCGGTGTAAAATCTGCCTTTCCGGAACAAGCACAAGCGCCCGCCGCAATGATAGAAGTGGATTTCACCCTTGCGGATCGCCGGAAAGACGGCGCCCTTACGAATGTCCCTTTCTAGCAACGGGAAAAGCGGGGATTTTTTCAGGCCTCGCTCATCGTCAGAATCCAGCCGTTTCTGTAGCCCGGACGCAGTCATAATAACTCCCCTTACTTATACCTCGTTCCAAGTCGGCGGTGCATAACGACATGCTGCCGTAGGGTTTCCACCCCGTCGTAGGTAAAGACCGTCGTTTCCGTTCCATCTGCTTCCCTCAGCCTGAAGCATCCCTCTTCCGTGCCCAAATCCAAAGCGATTTCGCTCAACCATGCCTCGTCTTCGTCAAGAATTTCTGCCGCTTGCCTGATCGTGAGCCCGCTGCTCGGGACAGCCACGGGCGGACGGTGCGAATGCTCTGGACGGGGCAGAGGTAGATCGCCTCCAACCGCTACATCGGGCGTATCCCGTTCAGCATGTTTGACAGACGTCAAATCCGCCGGTTCGACCCCCATCAGCTTAACAAAAACCTGGGCAAGAAGACGCGTGCCGAAGAGCAGCGGATCGATAGACGAGCCGCACTCCGCTCGGTCGCCCAACTCGATGCCAAAGCGCAGGCAAAGAGCATCAAGGGCAGCCGGCGCGCCGGGGAATTTTTGGCGAGCCAGCGCTACTGTATCCACGATTTCCTGTTTGAGGCGAGGCAAGCCGGCTCGGTGCAGTTCGGCATCAAGGAACCCGATGTCGAAAGAGGCATTATGAGCGACCAAAATGTCCGCCCCCGCTATGAAGTCGAGGAACTCCGGCGCCTGTTCCGCAAACCGCCGATGCTTCACCAGGAACGCCGTGGAGAGCCCATGCACCGCATAAGCCGCCTCCGGCACCTCACACTCTGGGTTGCAATAGAAATGCAACTCTCGGTCGCTCGGCGCGAGGTCGCAGAGTTCGACACAGGCGACCCCGACAAGGCGATGCCCTGCGGCCGGGTCGACGCCCGTCGTCTCGGTATCCAGGACAATGACCCGGTGAGGGGTGATCGGCTTCTCAATCATTCCCGCCAGTTCCATGTGCTGTTGCCTCATTTCCTATATTCAGTTCAGCGGCCGAGAAATTCAGCGCTGGGCTGGGTTTCTGCTATGCAAAAGACGCGCATCGCACGGCCTTGTTCCGGCCAGGACCCTCCCCCTCCTTGACACTCCGCCCCCGCTCCCGTATCAATCGCGCCCCTTGACGGTCGCCTCGGGCGGCCCCGCCAGTCCGCGAGTTTCGCGCACTGGCGTTTTTTGTTTGGCTGCAGCCCAGGTCCGCGACCCGCACGATGTTCGACTCCCTGACCCAACGCCTCGGCGACGTGTTCGACCGCCTGACAAGGCGCGGCGCGCTGTCCGAGGCCGACGTCCAGGCGGCGCTGCGCGAGGTGCGCGTCGCGCTGCTCGAGGCCGATGTGGCGCTGCCGGTGGTCAAGGACTTCATCGCCGCGGTGCGCGAGGAGGCGGTCGGCGAGGCCATCATCCGCTCGGTCAGCCCGGGTCAGATGGTGATCAAGATCGTCCACGACCATCTCGTGAAGATGCTGGGCTCGGACGGATCGGACATCTCGCTCCGCGCGACCCCGCCGGTGCCGATCCTGATGGTCGGGCTGCAGGGCTCGGGCAAGACCACGACCACCGCCAAGATCGCGCTCCGGCTCAAGAACCGGGACCGCAAGAAGGTGCTGATGGCCTCGCTCGACGTGGCCCGGCCGGCGGCGCAGGAGCAGCTGGCGATCCTCGGCCGCCAGATCGATGTGGCGACGTTGCCGGTCGTGGCCGGGCAGAAGCCCCTCGCCATCGCGGCGCGCGCGATCGAGACCGGCCGGCTCGAAGGCTACGACGCGGTGCTGCTCGACACCGCCGGCCGCCTCCACATCGACGAGGCGCTGATGCTGGAGGTGGCGGCCGTCCGCGACGCCGTCCACCCGCACGAGACGCTGCTGGTCGCCGACGCGCTGACCGGCCAGGACGCGATCAACGTCGCGCGCGAGTTCAACGAGCGGATCGGTCTCACCGGCATCGTGCTGACCCGCGTCGACGGCGATTCCCGCGGCGGTGCCGCGCTCTCGATCCGGGCCGTCACCGGCAAGCCGATCAAGTTCATCGGCATGGGCGAGAAGATCGAGGCGCTCGAGGCCTTCCACCCGGCGCGGATCGCCGGCCGCATCCTCGGCATGGGCGACGTGGTCGGCCTGGTCGAGAAGGCGGCCGAGACGGTCGAGCAGGAGGAGGCGGAGAAGCTCGCGGCCAAACTGGCCAAGGGCAATTTCGACCTCGACGATTTCGCCTCGCAGCTGAAGCAGCTCCGCAAGATGGGCGGGCTCACCGGCATGCTCGGCATGCTGCCGGGGGTCGGCAAGATCAAGAAGCAGCTCGCCGAGGCCAATCTCGACGACCGCATCATCAAGCGCCAGGAAGCGATCATCTCGTCGATGACCAGGACCGAGCGCAAGAATCCGAAGCTGATGAACGCGTCCCGCCGGCGCCGCATCGCCGCCGGCTCGGGCACCACGGTGCAGGACGTGAACCGGGTGCTGAAGCAGCACCAGGACATGCAGACCATGATGAAGCAGATGAACAAGCTCGGCCAGAAGGGCTTCATGCGCCACGGCCTCGCCGGCCTGATGGGCGGCGGGAACCCGTTCGGCCGATGAGCCTCGGCGTTTCCGCATCCCTGCTCGAAGGCCTCCTCCCCTTGCGGGAGGAGGTTTGGAGGAGGGGTATGCCCGGAACCGACGCGCCTTGCGGCGCGCCCCTCCTCCCTGCCTCCTCCCGCAAGGGGAGGAGGAGTCTTCCTCCACCAGCGAAGGACCCGGCATGTCGTTGAAGATTCGTCTCGCGCGCGGCGGCGCCAAGAAGCGGCCGTACTACCAGATCGTCGTCGCCGATGCGCGCAGTCCGCGCGACGGCCGCTTCATCGAGCGGCTCGGCACGTACAACCCGATGGTCGACAAGACGCATCCGGAGCGGCTGACGCTCAAGATCGAGCGGATCGAGCACTGGCTCAAGGTGGGCGCGCAGCCGACCGACCGGGTTGCCCGCTTCCTCGGCGACGCCAAGCTGATCGCGGCGCCGGAGCGGCGCGAGACGCCGGTCAAGTCGGCGCCCGGCAAGAAGGCCGAGGAACGCGCGAAGGAACGCGCCGCCAAGGCCGAAGCCGCCTCGCCGGCCGAGTAACTCCGGGACCCGCCGGACGCCTGCCCATGTCCTCTCGCCGCCTCTGCGTCGGCGTCGTCGCCGGAGCCCACGGGATCCGCGGCGGCGTGCGCATCAAGAGCTTCACCGCCGTGCCGGCGGATGTCGGCGCCTATGGCCCCGTCTCCGACGAGGCGGGCGCGCGGGCGTTCGTCGTCAAGGTGACCGGCGAGCAGAAGGGCGTGGTGCTGGCGAAGCTCGACGGCGTCACGACGCGCGACGCGGCCGAGGCCTTGAAGGGCATGCGCCTCTATGTTGACCGGGACAAGCTGCCGGCGGCAGCCCCCGACGAGTTCTACCATGCGGACCTGATCGGGCTCGACGCGGCGCTGGCCGACGGCTCGCCCTTCGGCAAGGTCGCCGCGGTGTGGGATTTCGGCGCGGGAGACTCGCTGGAAATCGAGCGGCCGGACGGCACCACCATCATGGTACCGTTCACCCTGGCCGCCGTGCCCACGATTGATCTCGCGGGCGGCCGGATCGTCGTCGACCCGCCTTCCGGACTCTTCGACCGGCCGGAGCCGCCGGCCTCGCTCGCGGAACAGGAAGCGGCGGCGGCAGAGCTGCTGGCGGAGGCCGCGCCATGACCTGGCAGGCAACGGCGCTGACGCTTTTCCCCGAGATGTTCCCGGGGCCGCTCGGCCATTCGCTCGCCGGCCGTGCGCTGGAGACGGGCATCTGGTCGCTCGACGCGGTCGATCTGCGGGATTTCGCGACCGATCGCCACCGCACCGTCGACGATGCGCCGTTCGGCGGCGGGCCGGGCATGGTGTTGCGGGCCGATATCGTCGATGCCGCGCTCGACGCTCTGGCGGACCGGCCGGGACCGCGCCTCTACCTCACGCCCCGCGGCCGGCCGCTCGACCAGGCGCGGGTCCGCGCGCTCGCCGAGGGTCCGGGCGCCGTGCTCGTCTGCGGGCGGTTCGAGGGGCTCGACGAGCGGGTGATCGAGGAGCGCGGGCTGGACGAGGTGAGCCTCGGCGATTTCGTGCTGTCGGGCGGCGAGCCTGCGGCGCTGGCCCTGCTCGACGCCTGCGTGCGGCTGCTGCCGGGGGTCGTCGGCGCCGAGGCGACGCTCGAAGAGGAGAGCTTCGACGGCGGCCTCCTCGAATACCCCCATTACACGCGGCCGCCGTCGTGGCGCGGCCGCGAGGTGCCGCCGGTGCTGCTGTCGGGCGATCACGCCCGCATCCGCGCCTGGCGGCATGCCCAGCGGGAAGAGGCGACGCGCCGCCGCCGGCCCGATCTCTGGAACCGCTATCTGTCGGCTAGAAACCCAACCAAGACCAAACACGCGGCCCTGCCGGCCGCCCTTTGTGAAGAGGTGTCGAAATGAACCTGATCCAGACGCTCGAGCAGGAGCAGATCGCGAAGCTGGTCGCCGAACGCGGCGTGCCGGAATTCCGCCCCGGCGACACGGTGCGGGTCTCGGTCAAGGTCGTCGAAGGCGACCGCGAGCGTGTCCAGGCTTTCGAGGGCGTCTGCATCGCCCGCAAGAATGCGGGGATCAATTCCAACTTCACGCTGCGGAAGATCAGCTACGGCGAGGGCGTCGAGCGCGTCTTCCCGCTCTACTCGCCGCGGCTCACCGCGATCGAGGTGGTGCGCCGGGGCGCAGTGCGCCGGGCCAAGCTCTATTACCTGCGCGATCGGCGCGGCAAGTCGGCGCGTATCGCGGAATCGACCCGCTCCCGCGAGACCGGCGGCGAGACCACCGGCGACAAGGAATAGGCGGCCTCAGCCGGCGTCGGGAAACCGCGCCGCCACGGCGGCGAGCGCCGCCTCGATGACGGGTTTCAACTCGTCCGATGCGGCGAGCATGGCCCCCGGCGGACCGCGCTCGGCGGCCAGCACGGCCCGGCAGGCTTCCATTAGCTGAGAAAGCCCGAGCAGGCCGGCCGCCGAGACCATGGAATGCGCTTCGCGGCCGATAGCAGCCGCGTCCGCGGCATCGATCGCGGCTCCCAACTCGGCCGCCTGCGCGCGGAACATATTCGCGAAGACCGAAAGCTGATCGGCGCCGACACGGTCGGCGAGATCCGCCAGTACCGCCTCGTCCAGCACCGGCGCCGCGGGACCTGCCGTACGCTCCAAGATGCCACCTCGATCCTTGGCGCCGCCGCCATCGCGGGTGAAGGCTCACTGACAGTCTTTCTACGCTGCATCGCGAAAACAAATGATGAATCTCGGTGAAAATCTGACGGTGTTCGAGGCGACGGCAGCCAAAGGTACCGAGCAACCGCGCGTCGCGGCGCGGCGACCTGGGTTGCGATCAAATCCGGAGCGTCCGCGGCGCGCTGCCTGTATCCTCCGGCCCCTCATACCGAGTAAGGGAGCGAGGATGGCCGTGGCGGCACCGCGAACGCTGTTCGACAAGATCTGGGAAGCGCACCTGGTCGATCGCCAGGAAGACGGGACCTGCCTCCTCTATATCGACCGCCACCTCGTGCACGAGGTCACCAGCCCGCAGGCCTTCGAAGGGCTCCGGATCGCCGGCCGCAAGGTGCGGCGGCCCGAGGCGATACTGGCCGTCGCCGACCATAACGTGCCGACCAGCGACCGCGCCCACGGCATCGACGACCCGGAAAGCCGCGTCCAGGTCGAGACCCTGGCGCGCAACGCGGCCGAGCACGGCATCACCTATTTCGGCATGGACGACATCCGCCAGGGCATCGTTCATATCGTCGGGCCCGAGCAGGGGCTGACGCTGCCCGGCACGACGATCGTCTGCGGCGACAGCCATACGGCCACCCATGGCGCCTTCGGCGCGCTCGCCTTCGGCATCGGCACGTCGGAGGTCGAGCATGTGCTCGCCACCCAGACGCTGATCCAGCGGCCCGCCAGGAACATGCTGATCGAGGTTGAGGGCACGGTCGGGCCGGGCGTCACGGCCAAGGACATCGTGCTGGCGATCATCGGCCGGATCGGCACGGCCGGCGGCACCGGCCATGTCATCGAGTATGCCGGCTCGGCCATCCGCGCGCTCGACATGGCCGGCCGCATGACGGTCTGCAACATGTCGATCGAGGCCGGGGCGCGCGCCGGCATGATCGCGCCGGACGAGACCACCTACGAGTACCTGAAGGGCCGGCCGATGGCGCCCAAGGGCGCCGCCTGGGAGGCTGCGGTGTCGTGGTGGAAGACGCTGCCCTCCGATCCCGGCGCGGTCTACGACAAGACCGTCCACATCGACGCGTGCGAGATCGTCCCGCACGTCACCTGGGGCACCAGCCCCGAGGACGTGCTGCCGATCAACGGCTCGGTGCCGGATCCGCGCCTGGTCCGCGATCCCGGCAAGCGCGCCCAGATGGAACGCGCGCTGAGCTACATGGGGCTGGAGGCCGGCACGCCGCTGGCCGAGATTCCGGTCCACACGGTGTTCATCGGCTCCTGCACCAACGGGCGGATCGAGGACATCCGCGCGGTGGCGACGATCGTCCGCGGCCGCAAGGTGGCGCAGGGCGTCCGGGCGCTGGTCGTGCCCGGTTCCGGCTTGGTGAAGCACCAGGCCGAGGAGGAAGGGCTCGACCGGATTCTGGTCGAGGCGGGATTCGAATGGCGCGAGCCCGGCTGCTCGATGTGCCTCGCGATGAACGCCGACAAGCTCAAGCCCGGCGAGCGTTGCGCCTCGACCTCCAACCGCAATTTCGAGGGCCGCCAGGGCCGCGGCGGACGGACCCATCTGGTGAGTCCGATCATGGCCGCCGCCGCTGCCGTGACCGGCCGCCTGACCGACGTGCGCGTGCTCGGGGCCTGAGCCGTTGCGCGTGCCGCACCCCCTCCCCCCAACCCCCTCCCGCAAGGGGAGGGGGAGTAGCGCATCATTCCCCCTCCCCTTGCGGGAGGGGGTGAGGGGGAGGGGTCGATCGACCCCTCAGCTGGAAGTTCCATGAACAGGTTCACGACCCTCACCGGCGTCGCGGCGCCGCTGCCGATGATCAATGTCGATACCGACATGATCATCCCCAAGCAGTACCTGAAGACGATCGAGCGGACCGGCCTCGGCCAGGGGCTCTTCGACGAGCTCCGACGCGAGGCCGACGGCACGGAGAAGCCGGATTTCGTGCTCAACCAGCCTGCCTGGAAGCACGCGAAGATCCTGATCGCAGGCGAGAATTTCGGTTGCGGGTCGAGCCGCGAGCACGCGCCCTGGGCGCTGCTCGACTACGGCATCACCTGCGTCATCGCGCCAAGCTTCGGCGACATCTTCTACAACAACGCCTCCAAGAACGGCATCCTGCCGATCCGCGTGGACCCGAAGACGGCGGACCAGCTGATGGAGGATGCGCAGAACGGCGCCAACGCCGTCTTCACGATCGACCTCGCCAAGCAGACCATCTCACGGCCGGATGGCGGCACGGTGAGCTTCGAGATCGACGCCTTCCGCAAGCACTGCCTCCTGAACGGGCTCGACGAGATCGGGCTCACGCTCGAGCGGGGCGACCAGATCGACGCGTTCGAGGCGCAACGGCGTCAGTCCCAGCCCTGGTTTGTTCCCGCTGAGGCGCGGGCATGAGCGCCAACAAGCGCCTGCTCGTCCTGCCGGGCGATGGCATCGGCCCGGAGGTGATGGGCGAGGTCGAGCGGGTCGCCGACTGGATGCAATCGCGCCGCCATGTCAGCTTCGAGATCGAGCGCGGCCTCGTCGGCGGCGCCGCCTACGATGCCGAAGGCGCGGCAGTCAGCGATGCGACGGTCGCCAAGGCGCAGGCCGCCGACGCGGTGCTGCTGGGCGCGGTCGGCGGGCCGCGCTACGACAAGCTGCCATGGGAATTCCGACCCGAACGCGGCCTCCTGCGCCTGCG
>DATGFU010000076.1:0-5224 GCA_035308865.1 Allostellaceae bacterium
GCCGGGCTCCATTACATGGACAGCGAAGATGTGGCGCCGACGCCGCCGCGCCCCGTTCCGGCGGACGAGGGGGCGCAGCCGGTCGGCGGCGCGCCGTGATGCGCGTCTTCGGACTCGCGGCCTGGAGCGGCAGCGGCAAGACGACGCTGCTGGCCTCCCTCATCCCGGCGCTGGTGGCGCGCGGCCTCAAGGTCTCGACGATCAAGCGGGCGCATCACGAGTTCGACCTCGACCAGCCCGGCAAGGACAGCTGGCGCCATCGCGAAGCCGGCGCGACCGAGGTGATGGTCGCCTCCGCGCGGCGCTGGGCCTTGCAGCATGAGCTGCGGGGCGAGGCCGAGCCCGAGCTGAGCGAGCTGTTGGAGCACATGAGCCCGGTCGACCTGTTGCTCGTCGAGGGCTTCAAGCGTTACCCCCATCCCAAGCTCGAAGTGATCCGGCCGAGCATCGGCAAGCCGCTGATCCATCCGGAGGATCCCTGGGTCCGCGCGATCGCCGCGGTGGAGCCCCTGCCCGCGACGGTGAAAGTGCCGGCGGAACTTCCCATCTATGACGCGAACGACATAGCGGGCATCGCCGACTTCGTGATCGGCGCGGCGGCGCCCTGGAAGGACCCTGCGTGAGGCTCCGCTACTTCGCCTGGCTGCGGACCCGGATCGGAACATCGGCCGAGGAGCTGCCCCTTCCCGCCGGGGTTGCGACCGTCGCCGGCGTGCTGGACTGGCTCGCCGGCCGTGGCGCCGGCTATGCCGCGGCGCTCGACCGGCGCGACGTGGTGCGGGTCGCGGTGAACCAGGAGTTTGCGCCGCTCGACCATCCGGTCTCGGATGCCGACGAGGTGGCGCTCTTTCCGCCGGTGACGGGCGGCTGATGATCCGGATCGCCACGGCGGCCTTCGATTCCGGCCGGGAGCTCGCCGAGTTCATCCGGCTCTGCCCGGCCTCGACCGGCGGCATCGCCAGCTTCACCGGCCTCGTCCGCGGCGGCGGCACGGACGGAATCACGGCGCTGACGCTCGAGCACTATCCCGGCATGACCGAGCGCCGGATCGCCGAGATCATCGAGACCGCACACGCCCGCTGGCAGCTGGACTCGAGCCTGGTCATCCACCGCGTCGGGCGGATGCTGCCGGGCGAGGCGATCGTCTTCGTCGCGACCGCTTCGGCGCATCGCGCGGCGGCGCTCGCCGCGTGCGAATTTCTCATCGACTGGTTGAAGACGAAGGCGCCATTCTGGAAGCTGGAGGAGACGAGCGCGGGCGAGCGCTGGGTCGAGCCGCGCGCGGCCGACGACGAGGCCGCCGCCCGTTGGGCCTGAACGCGGCGAGGAACCTGTGGCGCTGTTCGGCGACGCCTCGGTCACAGCGGTCTGGCGCTTCGACGAGGCGCCCGAGAAGGTTTGGCGCGTCGTGGCCGACACCGCCCGCCTCAACGAGCTGGCCGGGCTTCCCCGCTACACCCTGACCGAAACGCCCGGCGCCGACGGCGCGGTCACCCGCATCGGCGCGGCGCGGATCGGAAGCTGGTCGCTGGAATGGGAGGAGCCGCCGGCGGAATGGGTCGCCGGGCACTGGTTCCGGCAGGAACGGCACCTGCGGCGCGGGCCGGTGCGCCGGTTCCTGACCCGCTACGCGCTGGAACCCGACGGCGGCGGCACGCGCGTCACCTTCGAGGTCACGGCCGATCCGATCGGGCTCAACGGACTCTTCCTGCGGTCGACGAATTTCCTCTCGCGCATCGCCCGCGCGGTCGAGAAGCATTTCCGCCAGCTGGTGACCTTGCCGGCGATTCCTGTGTCGGCCGCGGACGCGGTCGAGGTTTCGCCGGAAGCGCGCGCCCGCGCCGCGGCCGCGGCGGCACGGCTGACCGAGCAGGGGTACGCCGAAGGCGGGCGGCTCGCGCAATACGTGCTGACCGCCGACGAGGCGGTGCTGGAGCGCATCCGGCCGATCGAGCTGGCCCGCGAATGGTCCCTGGATCGCCGGAGGGTGATCGAGCTCTGCCTTGCGGCGGTGAAGGCGGAGCTGCTGACCAGCCGCTGGGACTTGCTCTGCCCGCGCTGCCGCGGCGCCAAGCTCAGCGTGACCAGCCTGGCCGAGTTGCCGAAGACGGCGCATTGCCCGTCCTGCAACGTCGCCTACGACCGCAGCTTCGCCAAGAATGTCGAGCTGACCTTCCGCCCCGCGCCGGCTGTCCGGCCGCTCGGGACGGGTGCCTATTGCCTGTCGGGCCCGAAGTCGACGCCGCATGTCGCCGTCCAGCTCTCGGTGGCGCCGGGCGATCGCCGGATGGTCGCGGCCGTCCTGCCGCCCGGGCCTTGCCGCATTCGCACCGTCGAACCCGGCGGCGAGGCCGAGTTCGAGCTGGGCGCCTCGCTGCCCGCGATCGTGCTGGAGGGCAAGGAGGTCAAGGTTGCCGACACAGGCCAGCCGGGCGTGGTTGCCGTCGAGAACCGCGGCGACGCGCGCCGCACGCTCGTCATCGAGGATCGCGGCTGGACCGCGGATGCGCTGACCGCGCACGCCGCGACGACGCTCCACGCCTTCCGCGACGCCTTCGCAACCGATGCGCTGCGGCCTGGCGACGATGTCGAGATCGGCTCGGTGGCGCTGATGTTCACCGACCTCAAGGGCTCGACCGCGCTCTATGCACGGCTCGGCGACGCCGCGGCCTACCGGCTGGTGCGGCGGCACTTCGCCTTCCTGGAGGGGGTCGTCCGCGAGCATGAGGGGGCGATCGTCAAGACGATCGGCGATGCGGTGATGGCCGTCTTCGGCGATCCCGGCAAGGCGGTCGCGGCGGCGCTCGACGTGCAGCGGCGGATCGGGCCGGAGCTCGGCGGCGATCCGGCCGAGGTGGTGATCAAGATCGGGGTCCATGCCGGCCACTGCATCGCCGTGACCGCCAACGACCGGCTCGATTATTTCGGCACGACGGTGAACCTAGCCGCGCGGCTGCAGGACCGGGCCGCCGGCGGCGAGGTGGTGATCTCGCAGGAATTGGCCGCCGATCCTGCGGTGGCGGTGCTGCTTCAGCCGCTGACCTGCCTAGAAGAGCGTGCTCTTCTGAGAGGATTTACGACCGATACGACGTTCATCAGAGTGCCCGCCATACGGGCGGCACCCACCTCACCCTGACCCTCTCCCCCCTGAAGGGCGGAGAGGGAACGCTCGGCGCTGTCTTCAACTCTCCTCTCCGCCCCTGGGGGCGGAGAGGGTCAGGGTGAGGTGGGGGTTCCCGTGCCGCGGCGGACCTGGCGGACCAGCGTGTCGACGTGCTCCTTGGCCGCCAGCTTCTGGGAAGCGGCCTCGGCGTCGGCGCGGGTCTTGTAGCCGGTGACTTCGACCAGGAACCAGTCCTCGTGGCCGCGTACGGCATGGGCCGGCCAGCCGTGCTTGACCAGGGCATCGGCGGCCGCCTGGGCGCGGTCCTGGGCGTGGAAGGCACCGACCTGGACGAGCCAGTTGCCGCTCGACTCGGCGGTGTGCCGGTGATGCTTCGGCCCCTCCTGCGGCACGACCGCGGTCTTGGCCGGCGGGGCGGCCGGGTGCAGCGTCTCCGGCGGTGCCGGCGCCGGCTTGACGGGCGCAGGTGCGACGGCGGAAGGCGGCGATGCAGGTGTGGGAGCCGGTGCCGGGACAGGCGTGGCGGCCGGCGCGGACGCGGCCGGCGGGGTCGCCGGCTGAGCGGGTGGTGTCTCTGGGCCGGCCGTGGGCGCCTCGGCCGTCGGAGCCGGCGGGGATGGCGGCGCGGAGATTGGCGCAGGCGCGGAGCCACGGTTGCCGATCGCGTAGACGAGGCTGCCGGCCAGCACGACCGCGACGGCGATGCCGCCCGCGACCATGCGATAGCTCATCCAGGACGGTTCGGCGGCGGGCTCGGGTTCCTGGTGCTCGTAGCGCGGCGTCTGCGAGCGCAGCGGATCGGCCGGGCCGAGGCGTGGGGCCGGCGTGGTGTCGAAGCGCGGTTCGCGGGGATCGTCTGCCGGCATCGGCCGCTCAGCCGAGGGCTTCGAGTTCGTCGATGAAGCCGGAGATCACGCCCAATCCCTTCTCCCAGAACTTCGGGTCCGACGCGTCGAGCCCGAACGGCGCCAGCAACTCCTTGTGGCGCCGCGTGCCGCCGGCGGCAAGGAGATCGAGATAACGCTCGGCGAACCCCTCCGCGGCGTCCTCGTAGACGGCGTAGAGCGAGTTCACCAGGCAGTCGCCGAAGGCATAGGCGTAGACGTAGAACGGCACGTGGATGAAATGCGAGACGTAGACCCAGTAGGTCTCGTAGCCCTGGCCCCAGTCGAACGCCGGCCCCAGGCTTTCCCGATGGATCTCCATCCACAGCTGGCTGACCCGCTCGGCTGTCAGCTCGCCCTCGCGCCGCTCGTCGTGGAAGCGCCGCTCGAACTCGACGAAGGCGATCTGGCGGACCACCGTGTTGATCATGTCCTCGACCTTGTCGGCGAGGAGCACGCGGCGGCGCCTGGGATCGGTCGTGCCGGAGAGCAGCCGGCGGAAGGTCAGCATCTCGCCGAAGACCGAGGCGGTCTCGGCCAATGTCAGCGGCGTGTCGGCCATCAGCGCGCCCTGGCCGCCGGCCAGCACCTGGTGGACGCCGTGACCCAGCTCGTGCGCGATGGTCATGACGTCGCGCGTGCGGCCCATGTAGTTCAGGAGGATGTAGGGATGCGCGCCCGGCACGGTCGGGTGCGCGAAGGCGCCCGGCGCCTTGCCGGCGCGCGGCGGCGCGTCGATCCAGGACTCGCGGAAGAAACGGCTGCCGATCTCGGCGAGGCGCGGCGAGAAGGCGCGATAGGCGTCGAGCACGATGTGCTCGGCCTCGGTCCACGGGACGATCCGGTCCTCGGCCTCGGGCAGCGGCGCGTTGCGGTCCCAGAACGCGAGCTTGTCGAGCCCGAGCCAGCGCGCCTTCAGCGCGTAGTAGCGGTGGGCAAGCCGCGGATAGGCCGCCTTGACCGCCGAGGTCAGTGCCTCGACCACCTCGTCCTCGACCAGGTTCGCGAGGTTGCGCGACGAGATCGGCCGCGCGAAGCCGCGCCAGCGGTCCTCGATCTCCTTGTCCTTGGCGAGCGTGTTGCTGATCAGCGCCACGGTCGGCCGCACCCCGGCGAAGGCGGAAGACAGCGCCATCGCCGCCTCCTGGCGCACGCCGCGGTCGGGATTCTCCAGCAGGTCGAGCGCCTCGGAGGTGGTGAGATTGCGGTCGCCGAT
>DATGFU010000077.1:0-3250 GCA_035308865.1 Allostellaceae bacterium
CGGTAGGCGCCCAGGACAAAGCCGTCCTTGCCGCTCGTGAGCGCGATCGCCTCGCCCACGGCCTTACGCTTTCTCGAACAGCTCCAGGGTTCGCTTGCGCGCCAGGTCCGCGCTTGCCGCGGAATGGCGGGCCGGATCCTCGTTGTTGAAGCCGTGGCCGGCGTCTTCGTAGATGTAGACCGGCACGTCGGGGTTGGCGGCGGCGACCGCTTCCTTGACCGCGTCGGCCGGAATGCCGGCGTCGAGCCTGCCGAGGTGGACAATGGTCGGGCACATGGGCTTCAGCGCCGCGTTGGCCTGCACCATGCTGCCGTAATAGCTCGACGCCGCCGCCAGGCCGCCGACTTCGCAGGCCGAGAGCCAGGCGAACGAGCCGCCGTAGCAGTAGCCGACGATGCAGACCTTGCCGCTGGCCTTGAGCAAGTCGCGGCAAGCGGCGATGTCGGCGAGCACCTGCTCGCGCGGGCTGCCCATGGCGTGGGCGACGCCGGCCTTGATGCCGGCTTCGTCGTGGTGAGCGGTGAAGCCGGGCTCGCGACGTTCGTAGAGGCCAGGCGCCACCGCCTCGTAGCCGAGGGAGGCCCAGCGATCGACGTCGCGCCGCACGTGCTCGTCGATGCCGAAAATCTCCTGGATCACGATCACGCCGCCCTTGCGCTCGCCCGTTGGCGCGGCGTGGTAGGCGGGAAACTCGAAATGATCGGTGGCCACCGACTTGATCTTGATCGTCTCGCCCATGGCCGTCGCTCCCATTCTGGTCAGGGAGACTCCCTAGGCCAGGCGACGACCGAGGCGCAACGGCCTTCGCTCAACCCTGCCAGCGCCAAGTGATCAGCAGCCCGGCCATCGCCGCGACCAGGGCGAGCGAACCGATCGCCATCAGCACCGTGACGGCGGTCTGCTTGGCTGCCGTCGTGGTGATCCCCTGGCCCGCGATCGGCAGGCCACGACCGGCCCCGAAAATCCCCGCGAGCAGAAGCGACAGCCAGATCATGTAGCACGAGGCCGCTATGGCGTCGGCCAGCGCGCCGCCCCATCCAGCCGCGTCGATCCCGAGCTTCGGCCAGAGCAGGCCGAGACCAAGCAGGAAGGCGCCGCTCTGGACCGCGGTCAGGTGGGCGGAGAGGCCAAGACGTGGGCTGCGACTCACCGGAATCGCAAAGCCGTTCAGTAGCCCGAGCAGGAAGAGCAGCACGCCGGCGAAACACAGGACTTCCGTCGCGGGGACCATGGCGAGCTCCAATTATCGACCGTTGGTCGGTATTTACCGACCTCCAGTCGGTTGGTCAATCGTGCTATGCGAGTCGCATGGCCAGCCAAGCAGACCGTCGCGCAGCCACCGTTGGCACGATCCTCGCCGAGGCGCGGCGCCTGTTCACTGAACGAGGTTTCGAGGCGACTAGCATCGACGACATCGCCGCGGCCGCCGGCGTGGCGAAAGGCGCCGTCTACCACCACTTCGCCTCCAAAGAGGCGGTGTTCGAGCGGGTGCTGGAGGACGTGCAGGCGGAGATCGCGGCGGCGCCGGTTCCGCCTGAACCGTTAGCCCGTGGCGACGCGGCCGAGCAGATCGCGGCGGCGACCCTGCGCTACCTGCTCGCGGCGAGCGAGCCGGCGGTCCGGCGGGTGCTGCTGATCGACGGCCCGGCGGTGATCGGCTGGCGCCGCTGGCGCGAAATCGACGACCGCTTCTTCGGCGCCGGCGCGCGCCTGGCGATGACCTGGCTGCTTGGGCCGGATTCGCCGGACCGGGAGGTCGATGCGCTGACCCACCTGCTGATGGGCGCGGTGATGGAGGCCGCGCTTGTCTGCGCCACGGCCGACGACCCGGCCGAAGCCGCTCGGGCCCTCTCCTCCGCCCTCGGACGAATGCTCGGAGGGCTGGCCGCTAGACGTTGAAGCGGAAGTGCATCACGTCGCCATCCTTGACGACGTAGTCCTTGCCTTCCGCGCGCAGCTTGCCGGCGTCCCGGGCGCCAGCCTCGCCGTTCAGCCGCACGTAGTCGTCGTAGGCGATGGTCTCAGCGCGGATGAAGCCCTTTTCGAAGTCCGTGTGGATCACCCCGGCCGCCTGCGGCGCGGTGGCGCCGACCGGCACGGTCCAGGCGCGCGATTCTTTCGGACCAGCGGTGAAGTAGGTCTGTAGGCCCAAGAGGGCGTAGGCCTCGCGGATCAGTCGGTTGAGGCCCGGCTCAGAGAGCCCAAGGGTCTCCAGGAACTCGGCTCTCTCGTCGGGATCCAAGAGGGCGATCTCGCTTTCGATCTTGGCCGAGATCACCACCGAGTTGGCGTGGTCGCGCCAGGCTCGCTCGGCGACCAGCGCCGAGAGAGCGTTGCCATGCTCGGCCGACGCCTCGTCGACGTTGCAGACGTAGAGCGCCGGCTTCGAGGTCAGCAGTTGCAGCATGCGCCAGGCCTTTTCGTCGTCCGCCGCGACCTTGGCGGTGCGCGCCGGCCGCCCGGCGTTGAGCTCGGCAAGGGCGAGATTCACCAGCCGCAGCGTGACCGCGCTTTCCTTGTCGCCGCCCTTGGCGCGCTTCTCCAGGTTGGAGACGCGCTTCTCCAGGCTCTCGAGGTCCGCCAGCATCAGTTCGGTCTCGATGATCTCCAGGTCGTCGATCGGATCGACCCGGCCCTCGACGTGGGTGACGTCGCTATCCTCGAAGCAGCGGGCGACGAAGGCGACAGCGTCGCAGTCGCGGATGTTGGCCAGGAACTGGTTGCCCAACCCCTCGCCCTTCGACGCGCCGCGCACCAGGCCGGCGACATCGACGAAGTTGATCCGCGCGGGGATGATCTCCTTGGACTTGGCGATGCGGGCCAGCTGGTCGAGCCGCGGCTCCGGCACCGCCACGTCGCCGACGTTCGGTTCGATGGTGCAGAACGGATAGTTGGCCGCCTGCGCCGCCGCGGTCTGGGTCAGCGCATTGAACAGGGTCGACTTGCCGACGTTCGGCAGGCCGACGATGGCGACTTTGAGAGCCATGGATATCCGGGAATTCAGGAGACTAGGGGATGGGCGACGAGGCCCTGCATCGGGCGCAGTTCGTGCCTGGGACCGTTCGTGTCAAGCCCGCGATCCTAAGCCCGCGCCAGGGCCTGGGCGGCCAGGTCGCGCCAGGCGCGCTCGGCCTGAGCCATCTCCCGCTGCACCTCCGGAGGCGGGCCGTCGAAGGGGACGAGCGAGCCCGTCAGCAGGGTATGCTCGGCTCGCGCGAGCGCCTCGCTGAGGTTGGGCGGCTCGTCGCCG
>DATGFU010000078.1:0-6984 GCA_035308865.1 Allostellaceae bacterium
TCGCGGATCGTCTCGTCCGTCCAGCCGAAAGCCTCGGCGCAGCGCCGGTATTCGTCGACCAGCCCGATGCCGAGCAGCGCCGGGTCGTCCGTGTTGACGGACACGCGAACCCCGGCCTGCCGCAGCCGATCGATCGGATGCGCGGCGATGTCAGGGTAAAGTCCGAGCACGACGTTGGATGTAGGACAAATGCCGAGCGGCACGCCGGCTTCGGCGAGGCGCTCGACCAGCGCCGGATCCTCGATCGCACGCACGCCGTGGTCGATGCGGTCGGCTCCGAGCAGGTCGACGGCATCCCGGACCCCCTCTGGACCGCTGGACTCTCCCGCATGCACGGTGCGCGCAAGGCCGCCCACGGCGGCGCGGCGGAAGGCTTCGGCAAATCGCACGCCCGTGCGGCCCGTCGCCGCCTCATTGCCGTCGACCGACAGCGCCACGACCCGATCGTGCCGCCGTTCCAGCAGCAGGTCGACCAGTTCGATCGCCTCCTCGGCGCTCTGGCCGCGGAGCAGGCTGACGCAGAGTCCGACCGACGGGAGCCCGTCCTGCTCGGCCGCCGAGAAGCCGGTGTCGAGCGCGTCGAGCATCGCCGGGATGCGGCGACGCCACGCCGACCAGTGCGTGGGATTGATGATCACGTCGGCGTAGAGCGTGCCCTGCGCCGCGAGCCGCTGGGCGGTCCGGTAGGCGATCGCCTCGAGCTGGTCCGCCCGTCGCGCGAGGCCGCAGGCCCAATCGAGAAACGCCAGGAATTCGCTGAGGCCGCCGAACTGGAAAAGCCTATCGGCCGGACGCGGCAGCCGCTCGCCCGCCGCCTCGGCGAGATCCGCCAGATCACGGCGGTCCAGGCAGCCTTCGATGTGGAGATGGATTTCTGCCTTCGGCAGCTGTTCGAGTGCTCTTCCAGCCACGTTTGCAAACCGACCCGCGATCTCTTCCGTCCCACCCTTAATCCGCTATCACGTCTGTCCCGTCAATATTGCAGATTGACTCGGTCGCAGCGCCACGTCTAGCGTCGCACTACCGGAGTGGGGCGGCGCGGTCTGCGCGATCGTCTAGGGGCAAGGACAGGATCGGGGATCTGCGATGAGCAAGAACCTTGTAGCGAGCATCATGCTGGGCCTGGTCGCTGCCGGAGCCCATGCCGCCGATCAGCCGCAACAGGCCGATGCGGCTGCCGAGGCCGCCGATTCCGGGACTGACGAAACCGTCATCGTCCGCGCCGTCCCGGTCGAGGAGGACGTTCTGCCGACCCGGCGCAACTTCAATTCGGTCTACGGCCTCGATCTCAACGTGCTCGACACGCCGCGCAACGTCACCGTCGTCTCGACCACCCAGCTCGACGCGATCGAGGTGCGCGATCCGCGCGATTTCTCCCAGCTCACCTCGAGCAGCTATACCGACTCGAGCTTCGGCAGCCCGAACGTCCCGCGCATCCGCGGCCAGTTCGCCGACCTCTTTTACGACGGGATGCGCAACAGCTTCGTGACCGACGGCAACGGCGCGCCGCTGAGCTTCAACGGCGTCGAATCGGTGAACATCATCAAAGGGCCGGCGAGCGTCGCCTTCGGTGCCGGCGCCGGCGTCGGCGGCGCCGTTGATCTTATCGCGAAATACCCACGCTTCAACGAGTTCTCGGGCACTGCCGGGGTCGAGTTCGACACCGAGGAGGAACGCCGCTGGACGCTCGACATCGGCGGCCCTCTGGTCGACCAGAAGCTGGCCTTCCGGCTCAGCTACACCGGCGAGGACTCGGGCAGCTACTATGTCAATCTCTACGACCAGCAGCATGCGGTCTACGGCGCCCTCGCCTTCCGCCCGACCGACGATTACACGATCGACCTGCAGGCCGAAGGGCTGACCGCCCATTATCCGGAGAATGTCGGTATCAACCGCGTGAACCAGGCGCTGATCGACAACGGCACCTATCTGCGCGGCGCGCCGATCGACTCGATCATCACCTTCGATCCGAGCAACCCGATCCCGGTAGGCTCGCCGGGCAACCCCTTCTCGCCGGTGACCGGCATCCTCACCCGCTTCCTCCTGGGCAACCCGACGCAGATCAACCGCGCGATCACGCTCGACGCCACGCCCGGCACCGGCGGCGACGCGGTCGAATTCCACACCAACCTGATCCAGACGGTGCGCCTGGGCGACGACGCCACCTTCGTCAACAATACCTTTTTCAACTACGACGATCGCGACAAGATCGGCTATTATTATTATGCGAACTCCTTCTCCGACAATTACAGCGTCGAGAACCGGTCCGAGTTCAAGTTCGGCCTGCCGATCTCGCTCGGCCCGGACCTGTCCTTCAAGAGCGACATCGATGCGGGATTTTCGTTTCGCTTCGCGCATGTCAAGGCGATCACCAACTTCAACAACGAGCCGGCGGGCGTCTACGACCTGACGACCGACCCGAATTTATGGCGTTTTGCCGATTCCGAGCAGTTCGGCGCGTTCCAGTACATCTCGGCCTTCGGCAAGACCCTATGGGGCGTGCCCGGGCGTGACGGCACCAATGGCGGCGATACGAACGAATCCGATACCTATGACCTTGCCGCCTTCTTCCAGCAGCGCATCGAGTTCGATCCGCGGCTGAGCTTCCTCTACGGCGGCCGGCTCGACTTCATCCGCGCCGACATCAGCGATCCGCTCGGCGGCCCTGTCTATAACGGCCTGCCGCAAAGCGCCTCCACCACCTGGCATCCCCTGCCCAACTTCAATCTCAGTCCCGTGTTCAAGATCACGCCGGACATCTCGACCTATTTCACCTACAACTATTCGGAGAATCTGAATGGCGGCGGCGCCAATGGCGGCGTCTGGATCTACGGCAAGACGATCGACCAGGTCTTCCATCAGGCGAGCGAGCTGTTCGAGGCGGGAGTGAAGGCGAAGCTGCTCGACGAATCGCTCTTCGCCGACGCTTCGATCTTCCGCCAGACCAAGGCCGTGCCGATCGGCGCCGCCAGCACGCAGACCGCGGATGCGACGATCAAGGGCATCGAGGCCGAGCTCAACTATCAGCCCGACCGGCATTTCTACGCGACGGCGAGCTACTCCTACATCACGACGACGCTGAACCAGCCGGCCGGTTTCTACAATTATCCGGCCGAGCCCGGCGTCAACATCGACGGCGCGGCGCTCTTCGCCGTGTTCAAGAGCGGCCAGACCTTCAAGGACCCGGGCGTCCCCGAGCACCTCTTCAACTTCCTGGCCGACTACAAGTTCGACAACGGGATCGGCTTGGATCTCGGCCTCCAGGTCACCGGCCCGATCGACACGACCACCTCCGGCTGGCTCGACCTCCAGCAATCGCTCTTCGTGCCGGCGTCGATCGTGGCCAAGGGCGGCTACTACCAGTCGCCGCAGATCCCGTGGCAGTATTCGATCAACGCCGCGGTCTCCTACACGGTCGGCAACTGGCAGGCGAAGGTCGAGGTCTTCAACCTGACGGACCAGAAGAACTGGCTGGCGGCGAATCCGTTCTACGGCAATGATTTTCTCATTGCCGACGAGCCCATCCGCGCGGCGTTCTCGGTCAGGTACAAGTTCTGAGTCCGACGCCGGCCCGACGGTCAGTCGGTGTTGGCGACGGCTCTCTCGCCCAGTGCAGCCACCCAACCGGGGTCGCTGCCGGTCCGCACCGATCGCGCAGAAAGCCTCGTGCGGACCTCGGCGGCAACGGCATTCCAGGGGCGATGGCTCGCCTCATAGCCTGAAAATGTGCGCATGCGCGACAGCCAGCCGTCGAGCGCGGCCAGACCGTCCGCATAGCTTCCGCGCTCCGGATCCGCGTCCAGGCCGGAGATTTCCGAGGCGAACAACACATCCGGCACGACGGGTCGGGAGCCGCCGAGGAACTCAGCATCGCCGAGGAATCGGCTCACCTCGCCGAGCGCCGCGCCGAGCCGGCGCCGCCGGTCCGAAACGTCGGCCGCGGCCGGGGGGGCCTTCGCGACATACGCCGGCATCAGAACGACCGGCAGGAGATAGTCGAGAGTCGCACGAAGCCGCAGGTTCGTATGATACCAGGAAAGGAGCTGGTTGACCCACGCCCGTTCCCGCAGGCTGCCGCCCAGCCAGCTTACGGCGGCGCCGTTCAACTCCGCGAGATAGCGGATGATCGCCGTCGCCTCGCTGAGCCGGAACTCGCCATGCTGCAGGGCCGGCACCTGATGGCGCGGGTTGACCTCGAGAAAGCGCGCGCCTAGGTGCTCGTCGCGGGTCAGCCATACATGCTCGACTGCGAGAGGGATTCCGGCGGCGAGCGCGAACCAGTGGACCGCCCGGCTCGGCTCCGATGTCGGGTCGTGAAAAAGGATCGGAGCGTCTTCGCCGGGCACGAGGGTTGGCCTCCGTCAGAACGATGCGCAGACCGGCGCTAGGACGACGCCGACGGAGAGATGATGCGTGCGGCGCTTCCACTCCGCCACGATCTCGTCGATCCCCTTCAGCGTCTCCGGCCCATCGGGAGCGACGATGTCCAGCACCGCGCTGCGCTGCCGCGTCACGACGCCGGTCTGGGGATTGCGCCACTGACCATAGGAGTCGATGACGGTAAAGCCGTCGGGAAAGCGGACGGTCACGACCGACTGCAGGAACTCGCGCCAGTCGGTATCGGGGATCGGTGTGTTGCCGCCCGGTTTCGGCGCCTCCTCGCCGTCGCGGTCGCGGCCGAAATAGAGCTTGGCCTCGACCATACTCTGGCCGTGCCCGGCGGCGCATTCGGCGGGTTGCCGTCCGCCGGGCGATGTCGAGCAGCCGGCGACGAGCAGTGCCAGCAACGGCGGCACCGCGGCCAGCGCCTTCGGCCGCACGCGGCGGCCGGCGGCGACGAGGGATCGACGGATGATCACCTTCCCTACCTCCCGACGAGGCCCGCACCGGCCGTCAGCAATCCGGCCATCCCTACGACGATCGGCCGCGAATCGCTAGATCCCGAGGAGACGCCGCGCATTACCAACGGCGATCAGGTCGCTGCCTGCAGCATCGATACCCGCAGCCGCCAGCGCCCGCACCAGCCTGCCGGCGATCGGAGCGTCGTTCACGATCGGCCAGTCGCTGCCCGCCAATACGTGGCCGATGCCGAGCACCTCGACTGAGAGCCTGATCAGCGATGGGTGGAAGCCCATCGTATCGACATAGACTTGGCGCTGGAGGACGTTGGTGCTCCCGCTCAGGAAGTTCCGGTTGAAGGCAGCCTCGAGCAGGATGCCGCCCAACGCCAGGGTCGTGACGATGATCGGGAGCGCCGGGAATTCGTCGAGCCGCCCACTCTCGATGAGCGCGATCAGGCTGGCGGCGTTGACCTGTCCCCGTGCGAACAGGATCCCCGTCTCGGAATATCGCGCCATGCGGCGGACCAGTGCCGCCGGGTTGACCGGATGTACGAAGACCGGAACGCCCAGCTCCGAGGCTGCGGCCAGAGTGGGCTTCGCCTCCGGCGCGTCGAGGAGAAGATCGCCCTGGGCGCTCTCGATGAAGGCGCCGCGCAGGCCGAGCCGGCGCACCGCCCTGACCAGCTCCGCCGCGCCCTCGTCGCCGCTGAAGGCGTCGACCGAGGCGAGGCCATGCAACCGGCCCGGCGCGCGTGCTGTGACCTCGGCGACGGAGTCGTTCACTCGCCGAAACGTATCGGCGGGAGTCGTCTCACCGGGCGGTGTGAACAGCGCGGTCGGAATATTGACGACCCTGCCGTCGAGATCGCCGTGATCGATCGCTTCCATGAGCGCGCCCGCGTCCGCTATGCGCCGGTTGATCCTGGCCCAGCGCTCGCGCTGGGCCAGCGCGAGATCGCGGGGCAGCAGCGGCTGCCAGTCGCTGGGAATGTGATGCGAGTGAAAGTCAATCGGCCGAAGAATGGCTGCGCCAGTCATCGGTGCATCGGCTTGCAGCAAGGATCGTATCGGGCGGCGAGGCTGTTTGCGGACCAACGCCACAAGGAGGAAGCGATGCGCGTCATAGCCGGTCAATCGAGAATATATGATGTTATAACGGAAAACAGTATCGTACATTGGAATAGCATGGCCATATCAGGCATCGCGTGCCTGCGTTGCGCCGGATGCAATAACAGATGTGAAGAGAATATATCGACAAGGGATGGGGCGGCGGACGGCAGGTGATGCCTGCCCTGCGGCGGGGCCGCACGCCGCAGAGCAAGTCGTGAACTCTCGATGAGCGTGGCCTGCCCCCGAGAGCCTGGCTCTTGTTCAGCGCATTCAATGAGTTCGTGCTGTGCCACGACGACCACGGGCCGCGGGCCTATCCGGGAAGCCGTGAGACCGAGTTCAACGCCATCGATTACTGGGTCGATCTGGCGCGGCTGCTCGAGCGCGGCCGATCCAATCTCCTGTTCTTGCAGTGCGTGCCTGAAAATTCGCGGCCGATTTCAACCATCCCCCGTCTGCAAGCAAAGCGCCGGCGTCGGGCGGATACATCCTCGATCAGGAACTATGTCCCGTTTGCCCCGCGATGATTGAGCTCTCGGCACAAAATTGGCGTTTTCGACTAAGATGCCCGTGAGCGAGGTGCGTAGTTTAAGTATCCTTGCTGAAGGCTCTCACCGCATGAACTGCTGAGACGTCTTCGCCGGCCAGAATATGTCCCTGGGTCGGCGGTCGCTTGAACGCTGCATCTGATTACCCATCGCCGCGCCTTTTTCAACGGCCTGCTAGAGCACACCGATTGTCGCAGACCACGAAGCAATGTTGCTCGAGTTCGGCTACATCGCTCGGCTCGACCGCCCTTTTGATCCTCACGGAGAAGAGCAGGCGCCGACTGGAAGGGGCAGCTTGATGGTCAGGCGCATCTTCACCTCCGAGGTGCGCCGATGATAGCGTTCTCATCCAGCCGTCCGAGACTCGCTCAGTGGCAGCCGGACGGTCAGGCCGGGCGGCGGCGCTCCCACGACCCCGCCCGGCCGCAATCACAGTTTCGGCGACCACACACAGCGTCCGGCTAATCCTGCCGCAGCCGCGTCGG
>DATGFU010000079.1:0-2761 GCA_035308865.1 Allostellaceae bacterium
CTGGCAGAAGGCGCCCGCCTGAGCGCGCTTACTGCGCGGCGAGGAACGCCGCCATGTGGAAGCCGGCCTGCGCCGGCACATAACGATGCTCGGCCCCGACCGGGCAGGCGCCGCGAGCGAGGCAGCCGGTGGTGAGACAAGCTGTCCCGCTGCCGGAGCGGAGATGGCCGACGCAGGCAGCCACGTCGTACCCCTTGCCGGTGAAGGCGCCGACCGGGCAGGCCTTCAGGCACGGCTTGGCGGCGCAGCTGTCGCAGGGTGAGACCGCTTGCACCCGTGCCGGCAGCGCAATCTGCTCGGCGAAGGCGAGCGCGCCCCGATAGGAATGAAACAGCCCCCATCGCGGGTGGATCAGCACGCCCAGCGGCGAGGTGAAGACCGGCTCGGCCGCCCGTGCCCATTCGTGGAACGGCAAGAACGGTGGTCCGCCAAAGGGGAAGAGCGGCGCCGCGCCGACCGCCTCCGCCAGCGCCCCGATCACCCGCCGCGACCAGCGATCGAGCGGGTGGCGCTCCCCGTCGGCCGCTTCCGGCGAGGCGGCGAAGCTGGGCCAGCCCTGTAGCCCGGCGAAACCGACCAGCACCAGCGTTCCGGCCGAACGCCCGTCCGGGAGCGCCGGTACGCGGTCGCCGGGAGACGGATGGAACGCCCCGCGCAGGACCAGGCCGGCAGCGATGATCCGGGCGTCGACGTCGGGAAAGTCTATTGAGGTGTGTTCGGCCACGGCGATGAGCCTAGCGACTCGGCCGGCGGAACCCAACCCCAGCTCAATCCCGCACGAAGACTCGCTTGTAGGGCACGCCGTTGCCCCTCTCGTCGATATCGGTGCCGGTGCAGCTCACCGTGTTGCCGTCGGCCGAGAACCTGCAGATGCCGGTGTTGTGCCAGCCGCCCTGTTGGCTGAAGTCGATGCGGAACGAGTCCCGCGTCAGGCGCGCCAACGTCACCGACATCTTGGCGCCGGCTTCGGTCACCGGATAGGACTTGCCGTCATAGGCCGCCCGGAAGCTCGATACCCATTCCTTGCCGTCCGGCGTGACATCGATCCGGGTCGCCTCGAACGTCTCCCCGTCGTCGATCGTGACGACCATCGAGGAGCTCCTCACGGCGGAGGCCGGATCCGAGGATTGCTGCATGTCCATGTGCCAGCGCCCCTTCATCGACTTCACCTGATCGTCTGCGCCGGCTGACGCGGCCAGACCGAACATGGCGATGAAGGAGAAGAGCGGCCGTCCTCTAGTCATGACAAAGTTCTCCCGTCCGGCCGCATCCCATCATACCGCAATCCGATCGTGATGCTTAGCCACGGAATCGGCGCGACATGGTCGCAGGTGATGGAAGAGATCAGGAACCCGAGGGCGCCGCCGTTGCATGCGGGCGTGGAATACGCTCAACTTCCGGTCGGCCGGGCTTCCCGGACAGACACCACGAAAGCGGGTGCGCGATGCGTCGGCTGGAACCTTGTGCGTTGGCGCTGCTGGTCGCGGCGGCGGGATTCTTGATCGACCCGGCGCGCGCCAACGATACCTACGCGGAGCTCGTACCGGGCGGCCTGCGCTTCGAGAAGACCGACAAGATCCGCATGGAGCGCGAAGCGCTCGTCATCGACCCCGACCGGGTCACCGTCGCTTACGTCTTCCGCAACGTGACCGATCAGGATGCGCGTGCCGAGGTCGCATTTCCCCTGCCCGACATCGACATGGCATCCCTGTCGGAGACGCCGCACGTCTTCCATACCTCAACCCATCCCGGCGACGTATTCGACTTCCGCCTGTCGGTCGACGGGAAGCCGGCGGCCGCCCGATTCGATGTCCACGCCATCGGCCAGACGGGCAACCGCGACGTCACGGCGCTGCTCCGGAAATACAACGTCCCGCTGGTCGATGCCGGAGAGGGCGGCGCCGATCCGCAGGTCGTCATGCAGAAACTCGATCCCGCGGCGATCGCTGCGTTGGCGGCGGGCGGAGCGGTCTTCAAGGACGACCCCGACCGGCACCCGAACTGGACGGTGCGGGCCGCCTATCATTGGACACAGAGTTTCCCCGCGCACGGCCAGGTCGAGATCGCGCACGAGTACAAGCCGGTCCTCGGCGGCGGGCTGCGGAATGCTTCGTCGCTCGCAGATCCGAAGGGAAACGGCCTGCCGCCCGGCTTCTGCGGCAGCCCGGAGGCGGCGGCTGAAGCCGCAAAACTGCCCGGCCATGCTGCCGACAACACCATGGAACAGGGCGGCCCGCTGGTGATGCGCTGGCTCAGCTATGTCCTCTCGACCGGCGCCAACTGGGCGGGGCCGATCGGGCAGTTCAGCCTCGAGATCAAGCAGGGCAAGGCCGATATCGTCTCACCCTGCCCGATTCCCGGTCTGTCGCTGCGGCGCCAGGACCGCTCGCTGATCGGCGAGGCCGCGGATTTCATGCCGCGCTCGGACATCAAGCTGCTCTACGTCTACGGCTACTGCTCCGAGCAGGACTGCACGCGCCGATGAAATGGATCGGCGGGCGCGGCTAATGTGCCGATGAGGAGGGAGGACCCAGATGACACTTATCGTCCGCAGAGCTCGCCCGGACGATGTCGAGCCCGCCGGCCGGATCTGCTACGAGGCGTTCAATTCCATCGCCGGCGCCCATAATTTCCCACCCGACGTGCCGAACCCCGAAACCGGGATCGGTCTCGTCTCCATGCTGATCGGCCACGAGGGCATCTTCGACGTGGTGGCGGAGCGCGACGGACGGATCGTCGGCAGCAACTTCCTCGACGAGCG
>DATGFU010000080.1:0-7287 GCA_035308865.1 Allostellaceae bacterium
CCTCGCGCGGGAGCACGAGATCCTGATCACTCTCGAGGAAGGCTCGACCGGGGGGTTCTCGGCGCAGGTGCTGCACCATCTCGCGACCGCCGGCCTGCTCGATGCGGGCCTCAAGATTCGGCCGATGGTGCTCCCCGACCGGTTCATCGACCACGACGCGCCGCAGCTGCAATATGATCAAGCCGGCCTGAACGCGGCACAGATCGTCGCGACCGCGCTGGCCGCCCTCGGCCGCCAGGAACGTGCACTGCCGGCTCGGGCTTGAGCCTGCTGCGGAACCAAACGGCCCACCCTAGCAGCATGCAGATCCTCCGCCTCCTGGCGGCGCTCGCGGCGGTCGCGTGGCTGTCCGCCCCTGCCGAAGCCGCACAGGGCGATGCGACCCAGGTCATCGCCGGCTTTCAGGATACGTTGGTCGACGTGATGAAGGCGGCCAAGAAGCTTGGCTTCGACGGCCGGTATAAGCTGCTGGAGCCCGCCGTCGACAGCGCGTTCGACATTCCCTTCATGACGCGGGTGGTGACCGGCTCTCGCTGGAACAACTGGTCGTCGACGCAGCAGACGGAGGTCACCGCCGCCTTCCGCCGTTTCGTCATCGCCACCTATGCGAGGCGGTTCGACGACTATGACGGCGAGCAGTTCCGGATCGAGGAGACCAAGCCGGTCAGCGACGGCACGCTCGTTCGGACCGAAGTAGTCCACGCGCCGGACCCGCCGATCACCCTCACCTATCTGATGAAGGACGCCGATGACCATCCCAAGGTGGTGGACGTCTTCATGACGGGCACGATCAGCGAACTCGCCACGCGCCGCTCCGAGTTCGCCGCCATCCTGGACCACGACGGCTATCAGGGTCTGCTCACCGCGCTCGACCAGAAGTCCAAGGAGAAGTAGTCCCGCCCGCGCAGCACCTTGCGGCCGGTCACGTCTTCCCGCGCCCCACCGCCGTCATCAGCGCCGGCTGCACGATCAGCGTGCACATCGCGACATGGAAGAGCGTCAGGACCAGCAGGATGCCCATGCTGGCGGTGCCGGCATGGTGCGACAGCGCGAGGCTGCCGAAGGCCGTGCCGGTCGTGCAGGCGCTGAACACGACGGCGCGCGCGGTCGCCGTCTCGAGCAGCCGCACCGGCCCCTCCGACCGTCGCCAGGCCATCGCAAAATAGATGTCGAAAGCGACGCCGATACCCATCAGCAGCGGCACCGCAATCACATTGGCGTAGTTGAGGGCAAGCCCGACCGCGACGCAGGTCCCGATCGCGTAGAGCCCGGCCAGCACCAGCGGCGCCAACACCAGCGCAACGTCGCGCACCCGGCGCAGCACGATCGCCAAGACGAGCGTGATCGCGGCGAGTGCCGTCAGCGAAGCGTCCCGGAAGGCGCCGCTGACCGTGTTGCCCGCTTCCAGGATCGCGATCGGCGGCCCTGTCGCGTTGGGCGCCGCAGCCCGTATGGTCGCGACGAAATGGTCGAGCTGCACCGGGTCCTTCATGTCGCCCTTGGGAAAGATGGCCACCCGCGCCTCGCCGTCGGCGGACACCCAGCCCGAGCGGAAATCCGCCGGAATCGTGTCGAGGGTGAGCTTCGTCGCCTGGACTGCCTGCCGCAGCGTGTCCAGCCGGCCGGGCAGGCCGCCGATCAGGACCTGGCGCAACGACGCCACGCCGCCGCCGCCGGGCATCGCCTGGAAACTCTGCAGCGCCGCCAGCAGGGCGGGGCCGCCCGGCCCGAGCGACTTGCCTTGGGCGCCGGTGAGGAATTTCGCGAGATGCGTCGCGAAGGTCGCCACCGCCTTGTGCTCCTCCTCCGGCGATGACGGCGCGGCCGGCCCCGGATCCAGCACGGGGCCGAGGAAGAGCTGCATCTGGCTGAGGATATCGAGCTTGGCGTCCTGATCCTCGGGAACAAAGCTGCCGAGCCACAGCACCATGTTGGCTTCCGGCAGCTTCGACAGCCGGTCGGCAAGGGATTCGGCCGACTTCAGATCCGGCGCCAGCACGTCGATCGAGTAGGGCGAGGCAAGCTTGTCGCTGGTCAGGTCGAGCGCCGTCTTAGTCGATTCGCGATTCGGGTCCTTGAGATGCAGCGGATCGGCGTCGAACCGGAGATACGGGACCGAAACGGCGGCCGCCACGCCGGCGATGGCGGCGATCACCACCACCGGCCATGCATGCCGCTCGAGCCAGCGATCGATCGGCGCCGCCCAGACGAAGCCGGCCGGTTCCGGCTTGCCGCGCCCCTGCAGCAGCGCCAGCAGCGCCGGCAGCACCGTCAGATTCGCGAGCAGCGCCACCAGCATGCTGCTGCCGCTGATCAGCCCGAGCTCCGATACGCCGCGATAGTCCGTCGGCAGGAAGGCGAAGAACCCGACGGAGGTCGCCAGGGCCGCGACGCTGAGCGGGCCGGCGATGAAGCGGCCGGTGCGCGAGAGCGCCTCGGCGTTGGCCGCCCGCCGGTCGGCCGGCGCGATGCCGCCCGTCACCTCATAGAGCTCGGCCCGGTAGCGCATCGCGAACTGGATGCCGAAATCCACGCCGATGCCGATGAACAGGACAGCGAAGGCGATCGAGATGAGGTTGAGCGTACCGACCGCAATCGCCGCGAAGCCGGCGGTCACGACCAACCCCACCACCACCGTCAGGGCAATTGCCAGGATAAGCCGCGGCGCCCGCAGCCCGAGCAGCAGGATGATCAGCACGGCCACCGCCGTGAACGAGGTCGCGGTTCCGGCGCCCTGCGTCACCGCCGCCATCTCGTCGTCCTCGAGCGGCACGTCGCCGGTGAGCCGCACGCGCACGCCCTGCTCGGGCAGCTTGAGCGACGCCGCGATGTCGCGGATGGCCTGGCTGGATGGCGAGCCCGGCTCGAGCAGATCGTAGTCGAGCTCTGGCTGGACCTCGATGAAATGGCGGAGCTGGTCGGCACGAGCGGAGGCGCCGGTCATCAGCGAGCCCCAGTCGACCGCCTTCGGGTGCCCGTCCACGACGGATTGCGTCGCCTTGGCGAAGGTGTCGAGCGGGCCGGCAAAGCGATCGCCCGTGGCCTCGCCCATTTCGATCCCGCCGAGCGCCTGGTCGAGCACCCCGAAGAGCCCGTGCAGGGTCGGATCGGCGGCAAGCGGCCCCAGCAGCGGCTCGGCCTCGGCGACCTGGTCGGAGACCCTCCCCAGCTCCGCCTTGTCGAGAAACATCAGCCCCCAGCGATCGAAGAAGGGGCCACCATCGGGCTGCCGGACGGTGCGGAAGAGATCGGTGCGGCGGGCCAGCGCGGCGGCCAGCGCCTTGGTGCCGTCCGCCACCGCATCCGCCGAGCTGCCGTCGAGGACGATGGTGGTGACGTTCTTGGTGTCGGGGAAGGCAGCGTCGTAGGCGGCGCTGTCGGCCTTCCATTTTCCGTTCCGCGCGATCATCTGCGACGGGTCGGTGCTGACTCCGAGATGGCCCGCTGCATAGTAGCCGGCACCAACCATGAGGACCGCGGCCAGCGCGATCACGACGAGGGGCCGGGCACGGCTGAACTCGACCAGCCGCGCAAGGAGAGCGAGCACCCGATTCCTCCCGGTCAGCCCGACGCCCCCCGGCGGGGCGTCCGTCCCGTCAGAACTTCATGCCGACGCGCACGCCGATATCGTTCAGCCCCTCGTTGCGGACGCCCAGATCGGCGTTGGAGATGTGGTTGTAGCTGACCGCGATCGACCAGACGGGATTGAACCGGTAGCCCAGATCGACATCCTCGCGGAACAGGACATTGGAGCCCAGCGACTTGCGCTCCTGCGACAGAACCGGGTCGGTGACATTGATCAGCCCATTGTTCCAGCCGCCGCCGAGCGTCGCCTCGGCATAGAGGCCGTCATCCGACGTGAACACGCCGTGCACGAAGTCCCAGGTCCAGGTCAGGCCGACATAGGCTTGGTCGGTCTCGCCGTCGGTATTGACCAGACCGCCGATCGCCAGCCGCGGCTCCCAGAGGAAATTGAAGGGCTTGAACAGCACCTCCACGCCGATATCGGCGCCGCTTTCCTTCTGGTGGCCGAACACGCTGGCGTCGTGCTCGTAGACGCCGAGACGACCCTCGTCGAAGATTCCGCCGTCGGCCTCGGCCGCCGTTGCGAAGCCCAGGGCGACGATGGCGGTCGCGGCAGCGCGGCAAGATCCTGTCAGTCGCATGAACATGCTTCCATTTCGGGACCCGGTACGGGCGGATGCTTCACCCTAGCGTCTGCGGTATCCGGATTCCAGGGGGCGAGTGGGCGCGAGTGGAGCTTGTCGGCGTGCCGCACGGTTTGTATTCCAGACGGCACCATGGCGGATCGGTCTATGACGAAGCTCGGCAGCATCTGTGTCTACTGCGGTTCATCCGAGCGCGTAGCATCGCGGTTTCTCGACGCGGGCTACGCCTTGGGAAGGCGCATCGGCGCGGCCGGGGTGCATCTGGTCTATGGCGGCGGCGGAATCGGGTTGATGCGGCGCGTGGCCGAGGGGGTGGCCGCCGAAGGCGGACCCATCACCGGGATCATTCCGCGGCACCTTCAGGCACGCGAAGGGGCGGGCGCTTCCTTCGGCGAAACCGTGGTCGTCGAGAGCATGCACGAGCGCAAGCGCCTGATGGCCGAATGCTCGGACGGCTTCGCGGTCATGCCCGGAGGCTACGGCACGCTCGACGAGATGTTCGAGATCGTCACCTGGCGGCAGCTCGGCCTTCACCGCAAGCCTGTCGTTCTCGTCGATCTCGACGGATACTGGTCGCCGCTCGTCGCCATGCTGGACCGGATGGTCGAGGAGGGCTTCGTCCAGCCCGACGCACGGCAGCTCATTCAGACCGTGACCGGAATCGAGGCCGTGCTGCCCGCGCTGGAGCAGGCCCTTTCGCCGGATGCAGCGCTGGACGGCGAACTCGTCTGAGCGCTTGCCCCCCATGGCGCCGCTTCGTATCGTCGCCGCCGCCCACGCTCGGAAGGCCGCGCCCAGGGAGACAGAGTGAACATGGCGAAGATCAAGGTGGCGACGCCGGTCGTCGAGCTCGACGGCGACGAGATGACCCGCATCATCTGGCAGTTCATCAAGCAGAAGCTGATCCTGCCCTATCTCGACATCGAGCTCGAATACTACGATCTGGGGATCGAGAAGCGCGACGAGACGCGCGACCAGATCACCGTCGACGCCGCCAATGCCATCAAGAAGCACGGCGTCGGCGTCAAATGCGCGACCATCACGCCCGACGAGGCGCGGGTGAAGGAGTTCAACCTTCACTCGATGTGGAAGTCGCCGAACGGCACCATCCGCAACATCATCGGCGGCACCATCTTCCGCGAGCCGATCGTGTGCAAGAACGTGCCGCGGCTGGTGCCCGGCTGGACGGCGCCGATCGTGATCGGCCGCCACGCCTTCGGCGACCAGTACCGCGCCACCGACTTCAAGGTGCCGGGGCCGGGCAAGCTGACCATGACCTTCACCCCCGAAGGCGGCGGCCAGCCGATGACCTACGAGGTCTTCGACTTCCCGGGCAGCGGCGTCGCCCTGGCGATGTACAATCTCGACGACTCGATCCGCGGCTTTGCCCAGTCCTGCCTGAATTACGGGCTGACGCGCGGCTTCCCGGTCTATCTCTCCACCAAGAACACCATCCTCAAGGCCTATGACGGGCGGTTCAAGGACATCTTCCAGGAGGTGTTCGAGACCCAGTTCAAGGAGGATTACGCCAAGCGCGGCCTCACCTACGAGCATCGGCTGATCGACGACATGGTTGCCGCGGCGTTGAAGTGGAACGGCAATTTCGTCTGGGCCTGCAAGAACTACGACGGCGACGTGCAATCCGACACGGTGGCGCAGGGCTACGGCTCGCTCGGTCTCATGACCTCGGTCCTGCTGACGCCGGACGGGCAGACGGTGGAGGCCGAGGCGGCGCACGGCACGGTGACGCGCCACTACCGCCAGTACCAGCAGGGCAAGGAGACCTCGACCAACCCGATCGCCTCGATCTTCGCCTGGACGCGCGGCCTCTTCTATCGCGGCCGCTTCGACGGCACGCCGGATGTCGAACACTTTGCGCTGACGCTGGAGAAGGTCTGCATCTCGACGGTCGAGGCCGGCTACATGACCAAGGATCTGGCGATCCTCATCGGCCCCGACGAGCCGTGGCTCACCACGACGCAGTTCCTCGACAAGCTCGACGAGGGGCTGCGGCAGGCGATGGCGTAATCTTCCATAAGTTTCTATCGCCGAAGGCGAATGCGGCACCGGGTACCACATGCCTGTTCCACCCGGGTATGGCTTGCGTTAGAACAACTCACGGTACAGTCGGGAGCCGCCGGGCCGTTTCTTCCGGGCTGCGCCATTTTCCGCTGAGATCAACGCAAGCGAGAGGGGACGCGAAATGACTGATTTGACTCCCGAACAGATTGCGAATTCGTTCAAGAACCTTGGCAATCAGCTGCAGGATGCGATCAAGAATATCGACGATCTCGACAGTCGAGTAAAAGATCTTGAAGACGATCGAAAGGAAATCATGAAGAGACTTGCCGCGCTGGAGAAGAAAAAATAGAATTTAACCGGACGTTTGTTGGGCGTTTTTTGCTTTACGACAATCGATAATTCCGGCGATCGTTTGGCAGCTGCAAGAAGCCGCCGGCGAGCGGAAGGGGACGGGCGCGATGCGCCCGTCGTCCCTAAGCTTCGTGCGATGTGGTCTCGTTGGTCGAATTGAACGCATAGGTGGGCCAGTTCGGCTGGTAGGACTCGTTTGCCTGCGAGCCCCAGGCCGCCCAACCGGGGCGTTCTCCACGAGCGAACAGCTCAAGATAGGGGCCCGGGCTGCAAGCCTCGATGAGAGGGTACTGCTCCGTCGGCTTGCGTGAGTGCTCGCGCTTTCGGGTGCCGAGATAGTTGACCTGACTGCGCCCCGGGGCAAGCGTCCGGGCGTTGCGGCCGCGAATGCCGAAGAGCAGCAGCTCGGTCACGTTGCGGAAGTAGAAGCCGACGCCGCGCCCGTCGGAGCCGCCGTCCTTGCGCAGCTTGTGCCAGACGATGTTGGTCTTGTAGCGGAAGCCCCAGGCCGTCATGACGGCGAGCCCGTCCGGCAGCAGCGCGTTGGGGACCCAGAGATAGAGATGCGCCACCGGCGCCGTGACGGACGCCACCGGTAGGGCGGCGATGGCGTCCGTGGTCAGCGTGTCGTAGCGGGCGAGCCGCCGGTGCTCCGGGGCCATCTTCCCCGTGCGGTTGACGAAGCGCCAGGGCGGATCGGCGAGGACGGTGGCGAAGCGCCGCCCACCGGCGAAGTCCAGCAAGG
>DATGFU010000081.1:0-2284 GCA_035308865.1 Allostellaceae bacterium
TATTCCACCGTCCAGGAGACCGCCTGCTCGGCCACCACGACCGAGCGGATGGCCTGGGTCAGCCGCTCGCGCGCCAGCTTGGTCATCAGCATGGGGAAGCCGCGGCCTTCCTCGCCGAGCCGGTTGGTCACCGGCACCCGCACCTCGTCGAAGAACAGCTCGGACGTGTCCTGGGCCTTCAGCCCGATCTTCTTGAGGTTGCGGCCGCGCCGGAAGCCGGGCCGGTCGGCCTCGACCAGCACCAGGCTGACACCCTTGGCGCCCGCCGCCGGGTCGGTCTTGCAGGCCAGCATGATGAGGTCGCAGTTCTGGCCGTTCGAGATGTAGACCTTCTGCCCGGAGATCACGTACTCGTCGCCGTCGCGCTTGGCCGAGGTGCGGATCGCCTTGAGGTCGCTGCCGGCGCCGGGCTCGGTCATGGCGAGCGCGCCGATCACCTCGCCGGTGACCATCCGCGGCAGCCAGGTCTTCTTCTGCTCCTCGGTGCCGAAGGAGGCGATATAGGGCGCCACCATGTCGGAATGCACGACGAAGCCCGGGCCGGTGATGCCCGCGCGCGCCAACTCCTCGATGACGACGGTGTTGTAGAGGAAGTCCCCGCCGGGGCCGCCATACTCTTCGGCCGTATCACAGCAGAGGAGTCCGGCCTCGCCGGCCTTCAGCCAGGCCGAGCGGTCGACCTTGCTGGCGGCCTCCCATGCCTCATGGTGCGGGACCAGCTCGCGCTCGACGAAGCGCCGCACCGAGTCGCGGAAAACCTCGTGCTCTTCCGAAAACAGGGTCCGACCGATCACGAGATTGTTCTCTTCCGTATAGTCAGCATCATTTATTATCGCTAGGCTCTCGGGAGCGTCAAGAGGGCCGACCACAGGAGCTCAACATGGAGGAAACCGTCCGCCTGGAACGCCGCGGCGCCGTGGCGATCCTCACCATCGACAATCCGCCGGTCAACGCGCTGTCGCATTCCGTGCGGGTCGGCCTGCTGAAGCATCTGGACGCGATCGACGGCGAAGAAGCGGTCAAGGCGATCGTGCTCGCTTGCGCAGGCTCGACCTTCAGCGCCGGCGCCGATGTCCGCGAGTTCGGGGCGCCGCCCCGCGATCCGATCATGGCGATGGCGATGGAGCGGATCGAGCGGAGTCCGGCGCTCACCGTCGCCGCGATCCACGGCCAGGCGCTGGGCGGCGGGCTGGAGACGGCGCTCTGCTTCGACTACCGCTGCGCCGTGCCGGCCGCGAGAGTCGGCCTGCCGGAGATCAAGCTCGGGCTTTTCCCGGGCGGCGGCGGCACGCAAAGGCTGCCGCGCCTGATCGGCTTGCCGGCCGCCATCGACATGATCATCGGCGGCGAGGCGATCGGCGTCGCCAAGGCGAAGGCGATGGGCCTCGTCGACGAGATCATCGAGGGCGACCTCCTCGACGGCGCCGTCGCCTATGCGGAACAACTCCTCGCGGCCGCCGCGCCGCGCCGGCGCCTGGGCGAGCGGAGCGTCGCCGTGCCGGACGGGTTCTCCTTCGACGATGCCCGCCGGAAGGCGGTGCGCGACGCCAAGGGGTTGGTGGCGGCCGGCGTCGCCATGGATGCCCTCAAGGCTTCGACCGACCGGCCCTTCGCCGACGGGCTGGCCGAGGAGCGGCGGCTCTTCCTTTCGATCCGCGATTCGACCGAATCCGCCGCAATGCGCCATCTCTTCGCCGCCGAGCGCGAGGTCGCGAAGATCCCCGGCCTGCCCAAGGACACCGCCACCCGCCCGGTCGAGACGGCCGCCGTGTTCGGGGCCGGCACGATGGGCACCGGCATCGCCATCGCGCTGCTGAACGGCGGCCTCTCGGTGACCCTCCTCGACACCGCCCAGGCGGCGCTCGACCGGAGCGTCGGGACGATCCGCTCGACCTTCGCCAGCCAGGTCGAGCGCGGCCGCCTGAGCGCCGCCGAGAGCGACGCGCGCACCGGCAGGCTGACGACGAGCGTGGACATCGCCGATGCCGCCGCTTCCGACCTCGTCATCGAGAGCGTCTTCGAGGACATGGGCGTCAAGCAGGATCTCTTCCGCCGCCTCGGCGCGGTCGCGAAGCCGCAGGCGGTGCTCGCCACCAACACCTCGGCGCTCGACGTGAACGCGATCGCCGCCGCCAGCGGCCGGGCCGGCGCCGTCGTCGGCATGCATTTCTTCAGCCCGGCCAACATCATGCGGCTGGTCGAGGTGGTGCAGGCCCGCGAGACCGCCCCCGACATCCTCGCGACCGCGCTGGCGCTGTGCAAGCGCATGGGCAAGATCGGCGTC
>DATGFU010000082.1:0-8671 GCA_035308865.1 Allostellaceae bacterium
CGCGCACCCAGCGCGCCGAGAACGTGCGCGGCGCCTTCGCGCTCCGCCCTGGCGCCGAGGTCAAGGGCACGCGGGTCGTGCTGGTCGACGACGTGATGACCTCGGGCGCCACCGTCGAGGAATGCGCTCGCGTGCTTCGCCGCGCCGGCGCCGCCGGCATCGACGTGCTGACCCTGGCGCGGGCGGTGCGGACGTCCTGAGCCAGCAGCAGCCCGACGCCATCCTCCGTGGCGCCGGCAGCGGAATCCTGGTTAGATGCCGGCACGAGCGCGGGCGCCTTCCGGCAACACTCCGCAGGAGAGCGGCGATGATGCACGACATCGACGAGGTCCGCCGCGAGGTTGCGGCGACGGTCTATACCCATTGGCAGTTCTTCCTGGCCGAAGGCCTGCTGATGGTCGTGCTGGGCATGCTGGCGATCGGGCTGCCCGACGTCGCAAGCTTGGCGATCACGCTGCTTCTCGGCTGGCTGTTCCTGGTGGGCGGCATTCTCCGGGTCGTCTCGGTGCTGGCGTCACGCCGGCGGCCCGGCTTCATGTGGTCGCTGCTGAGCCCGGTCTGCGCCGCCGTCCTGGGCTTCCTGCTGGTGTTCGACCCGATCGGCGGCGTGCTGACGGTGACCCTGCTGCTCGGCGCCTATTTCGTGGTCGACGGGGTGGTGAAGATCATGCTCGCCTTCGAGCTGCGCCAGCATCTCGAAAGCTGGGGCTGGACGCTGTTCAGCGGCGTGGTCGACCTGCTGCTCGCCTTTCTGATCTGGAGCGGCTGGCCTGGCTCGGCCGCCTGGGCGATCGGACTGCTGGTCGGCGTCAACATGTGCCTGGTCGGCCTGTCGCTGACCATGCTGGCGCTGGCGGCGCGCCGGCCCGCGCGCTGATCACGCCGCGGTATGGACAAGCCCGTCGCGGAGGACCGCTAGCGTTCCGGGCGTCAGTGGCGTCCAGACCTCGTCGCGCGTCAGCGGCTGCGTGGCGACCACGGTGACGACGTCCGTAGGCGAGGTGTGCTCGGCGAAGTCGATGGTCAGGTCGTCGTCGATCAGGGTCGCGCGGCCGAACGGGGCGCGCCGCGTGATCCGGGTCAGCCGGGTCGAGCAGAAGGCGTAGAGCGAACGGCTGTCGCTGAGCAGCAGGTTGAAGGTCCCGAGCTCGTTGAGCGACCGGGAGAGCTCCGCGATCGCCGCGTCGAGCGCGGCCGGCCGCGGCGGCTCGGCCCAGCCGACGCGCAGCTGCTCCAGCATCCAGCAGAAGGCGTGCTCGCTGTCGGTCGTGCCGATCGGCCGGAAGGCGCCGAGCGGGCGCCGTTTGACCCCGCGCAGCTGGCCGTTATGGGCGAAGCTCCAGGACCGGCCCCACAGCTCGCGGGTGAAGGGATGGGTGTTCTCCAGCGCCACCCGCCCGCGATTGGCCCGCCGGATATGGCTCAGCACGATCCGGCTCTTGATCGGGAAGGTCCGGAGAAAGGTCGCGATGTCGGAATGGGCGCTGGCGCGCGGATCGTGGAAGCTGCGGCAGCCGCGCCCCTCGTAGAACGCGATGCCCCAGCCGTCGCCGTGCGGCCCGGTCCGGCCGCCGCGGCAGGCGAGGCCGGAGAAGCTGAAGCAGATATCGGTGGGCACGTTGGCGCTCATGCCCAGAAGCTCGCACATCGCTCGAACCGGTCGGATGACACTGCGCCGATCGTGCGCAATCGGGCGCCGCACCGCAAGGTGCCGAAGACCCCGCAATAGGCACAGACCCGGGGCGCGTTTCTTGCTTGTTCCCTGGCAGGACCGGCGGCCGGGGACTATATTTAGCGCCATCGGCAGGGAAGGAGCACGTTCCGTTGCCCAAGGTTGAAATCTACTCGACTCCCTTCTGCGGCTACTGCGCCCGGGCCAAGGCGCTGCTCGAGCGCAAGGGCGTCGCGTTCGAGACGATCGATCTCTACGAACACCCGGACCGCCGCGGCGAGATGATCGAGCGGGCCGGCGGACGCAGCACGGTGCCGCAGATCTTCATCGACGGCGAGCATGTCGGCGGATCCGACGACCTCTACGCGCTCGACCGTGCGGGCGGGCTCGACGCCCGGCTCGGCGGCTGACATCGCCGTGCAGGACCGGCTTGCCGTCGCGCTCCTGCAGCTTTCCTCCGGCCCGGAAATCGCGCCCAATCTCGAGGTGATCCGTGAGCTGGCGCACGATGCACGGGCTCGCGGCGCCGAGCTGATCGCCACGCCCGAGAATGCGGTGATGATGGAGCCTCGCCGGGAGCCGAAATTCGCCAAGGCCGAGGACGAGACCCGGCCGGTGGCGATCGCAGCGTTCGCGGCGCTTGCCCGCGAGACCGGGGCCTGGCTGCTTGCCGGCTCGCTGGCGGTGCGGATCCCCGACGATCCCGAGCGTCTCGCCAACCGCTCGTTCCTCTTCGATCCCGAGGGCCGGATCGTCGCCCGCTACGACAAGATCCACATGTTCGACGTCGATCTGCCAGGCGGCGAGAGCTATCGCGAGTCGGCACAGTTCCGGCCGGGCGACCGCGCCGTTCTGGCCGAGACGCCCTGGGGGAAGATCGGCCTCACGGTCTGCTACGACCTGCGTTTTCCCTCGCTCTACCGCATGCTCGCCCAGGCCGGCGCCGGGATCATCACCATCCCCTCGGCCTTCACCGTCCCCACCGGCCGCGCGCATTGGCAAATCCTGATCCGCGCCCGCGCGATCGAGACCGGCTGCTTCGTGCTGGCCCCGGCGCAATGCGGCACGCATGAGGGCGGCCGCAAGAGCTGGGGTCATTCGCTGATCGTCGATCCCTGGGGCGAGGTCTTGGCCGACGGGGGCAAGGAGCCGGCAATCGTTACGGCCGAGCTCGACCTCGCCCGGATCGCCGAGGCGCGTGGCCGCGTGCCCTCGCTGCGCCACGACCGCGCCTGGACCGCTTAGTTCCAGCCGTGCCCCGGAGTATGTTCCAGCCGGCACTATAAAGCTGCTGAGCATCTAGTTTGATGTTCTAGACATCATTTATGGCCTATGGTACATGCCTGCCTCCAATCATGGGGCATGGATGATCACCGCCGCGCAGATGCGGGCCGCCAGGGCCCTGCTCGGGATCGACCAGCGGCAGCTCGCGGAGCTGTCCGGCGTCTCTCTGCCGACCATCCAGCGCATGGAGGCGAGCGAGGGCACGGTGCGCGGCGTCGTCGACACGCTCACCAAGGTGGTCGAAGCCCTGGACCGGGCCGGGATCGAGCTGATCGGCGACAACGCCGTGAGCCGGGAGGGCGGCCGCGGCGTCAGGCTGAAGGCGCCCGGCGGAGTCCGGCCGGCACCGGTCCTCCGCGATCCGCCGGACGGCGGAGGCGGCACAGGATGACTGTCGTCATCGTCCTCGGCTGCGTCGGCGCGCTGCTCCTGACATCGGCCGCGGCCTTGGCGGCCGCTGGGGCGAAGGCGGCGACCGCCCTTGTCTACACCGCCTGCCTCGCCGCCTCTGCCGTCATCGCCGCCGCGGCGCTGTCCGGACTCGTCGCCGACGCCGCTTCGTCGGAAATCACGCTCCCGCTGGGCCTGCCGTGGATCGGCGCGCATTTCCGGGCCGATGCGCTCGCCTCGTTCTTCCTCACGGTGACCGGTCTCGGCGGCGCGGTGACGAGTCTTTACGCGGTGGGTTACGGAAGCCACGAGACGGCGCCGCACCGCGTGCTGCCGGTCTATCCTGCCTTCCTCGCCGCCATGAACCTCGTCGTCCTGGCCGACGACGCGTTCACCTTCCTTCTGTGCTGGGAGTTCATGTCGCTGACCTCCTGGGCGCTGGTGATGGCGCATCACCGCGAGCCGGGCAACGCAAGAGCCGGCTTCATCTATCTGATGATGGCGAGCTTCGGGACGCTGGCGCTGCTGCTGGGTTTCGGCCTCCTCGCCGGTCCGCAGGGCGGCTACGAATTCGCCGCGGTCCGCGCCGCGCGGCATCCGGAAGCCGCGCTGATCCTGGCGCTGGCGCTGGCCGGCGCCGGTTCGAAGGCGGGGCTGGTGCCTCTCCATGTCTGGCTGCCGCTCGCCCATCCGGCGGCGCCAAGCCATGTCTCGGCGCTGATGAGCGGCGTCATGACCAAGGTCGCGGTCTACGGCTTCATCCGCATCGTCTTCGACCTGCTGGGCGCGCCCGGCTGGTGGTCGGGGATGGTCGTGCTCGCCTTCGCGGCGGCGACCGCGCTGCTCGGCGTCCTCCACGCCTTGATGCAGCACGATCTGAAGCGGCTGCTGGCCTATCACACGGTGGAGAACATCGGCATCATCTTCATCGGCCTGGGATTGGCGCTGGCGTTCCGGGCGGACGGGATGCCGGGAGCGGCGGCGCTGGCGCTGGCGGCCGCGCTGATCCACGTCCTCAACCATTCGCTCTTCAAGAGCCTGCTGTTCTTCGGCGCGGGCGCGGTGCTCACCGAGACCGGCGAGCGGAACATGGAGCATCTGGGCGGGCTCATCCACCGCATGCCGCTCGCCAGCCTCGCCTTTCTCGTCGGCTGCGTCGCTATCTCGGCGCTGCCGCCGCTCAACGGCTTCGTCTCGGAATGGCTGACCTTCCAGGCCATTCTACTCAGCCCCGCCGTGCCGCAATGGGGGCTCAAAATATTGATTCCGGCGGTGGGCGCCGTGCTGGCGCTCTCGGCGGCGTTGGCCGCGGCCTGCTTCGTCAAGGCGTTTGGCGTCACCTTCCTCGGCCGGCCGCGCTCGGCAGCACCGGCGAAGGCCGGCGAGGCGGACGGATTCTCGCTGGCTGCGATGTTCACTCTCGCCGGGCTCTGCGTCCTCGCCGGGATCCTGCCCGGCTTCGTCATCGACGCGCTGGCCCCGGTGACGCGGGATCTCGTCGCGGGCCGGATGCCGCTCCAGCACGTTTTGCCCTGGCTGACCATCGTGCCGATCAGCGAGAGCCGCAGCTCTTATGACGGGCTGCTTGTCTTCGTCTTCATCGGGATTTCGGCGCTGATCTCGGCCACGGCTATCCATCGGTTGGCGTCGCGTGCCGTCCGCCGCGCTCCGGCCTGGGATTGCGGTTATCCGGATCCCAGCGCCTTGACTCAGTACACCGCCGGTAGCTTCGCGCAGCCGATCCGGCGGGTGTTCGGCACGGTGGCGTTCCGGGCGCGCGAGCACATCGCCATGCCGCCGCCCGGCGAAGCTGTTGCCGCGGTGCTGCGGGTCGAGCTGCACGACCCGCTCTGGGAAACGCTCTACACGCCGCTCGGCGAGCTGGTGGCAGCCGCCGCCGACCGGCTCAACGCCTTCCAGTTCCTCACCATTCGCCGTTACCTCAGCATCGTCTTCACGCTGCTGGTGCTGCTGCTCCTGGTGCTGGCGATATGGCTGTGATCCGCGATCCGGCCATCCAGGCGCTGCAGATGGCGGTGGTAGTGCTGCTGGCGCCGGCGCTCACCGGGCTGGTGCGCAAGGTCAAGGCGCGCCTGTTGCGCCGCCGCGGCGCGCCGATCGTCCAGCCCTACCGCGATCTTTTGCGGCTTCTTCGCAAGGAGGCGGTGCTGGCCGAGAACGCGAGCTGGCTGTTCCGGGCCGCGCCCTATCTTATCTTCGCCGCGACCTGGGTCGCCGCGGCGCTGGTGCCGACCTTCGCCACCGGGCTTCTCTTCAGCTGGTCCGCCGATCTCATCGTCATCATCGCGCTCTTGGGCAGCGCGCGGTTCTTCCTGGCGCTGGCCGGCATGGATGTCGGCACGAGCTTCGGCGGCATCGGCTCCAGCCGCGAGGTGATGATCGCCTCGCTGGCCGAGCCGGCGATGCTGATGATCGTCTTCACCCTGGCGCTGATCGCCGGCTCGACCCAGCTTTCGACGATCGCCGCCTTCATGGGCTCGCCGGCGGTGGGGCTGCGCGTCTCGCTGGGGCTGGCGCTGATTGCGCTCGTCATCGTGGCGCTCGCGGAGAACGCACGGATACCCGTCGACAACCCGGCGACGCATCTCGAGCTGACCATGGTCCACGAGGCCATGGTGCTGGAGTACTCGGGACGGCACCTCGCGCTCATCGAGTTCGCCGCCGCCCTCAAGTTGCTGCTCTACGTGTCGCTGATCGCCTGCCTGTTCCTGCCCTGGGGGCTGGCGCCCGCGGGGGACGGCCCGGCCGCGATGGCGATCGGGATTGTCTCCTACGTCGCCAAGCTCGCCCTCGGCGGCGTCATGCTTGCGGTCTTCGAGACCACGATCGCCAAGATGCGCGTGTTCCGCGTGCCGCAATTCCTCGGCGCGGCCCTGATGCTGGGGCTGCTCGCCGTCCTCCTGCGCTTCGTCTCGACGAGCCTCTAGACGATGACCAGCCTCGATTTCGATATCTCGCATCTGCTCGCCGGCAGCCTCGTGCTGGTCAGCTTCATGCTGCTCTACCAGGACCGGCTCTATGCGCTGCTCAATCTCTACGCCCTGCATGCGCTGACCCTGGCCCTGGCGGTCGCCTGGCAGGCGCGGATCCAGCATGCGCCGCATCTCTATGTTACCGCGGCGATCGCCCTGGGCTTCAAGGCCATCGTCATTCCCGGCGCCTTGCGCCGGATCGTGGCGCGGCTCGGCATCCACCGCGAGATCGAGACGGCGGTCGGCATCGGCCTGACCATGCTGGCCGGCATGGCGCTGGTGGCGCTGTCGATGGTGGTCATGCTGCGCGTGACGAGCGGCGCGGCCGGAGCGGTCGCGCGCGAGGATCTGGCGCTGGCGCTCGCCGTGGTGCTGCTCGGCCTCCTGATGATGGTGACGCGGCGCAATGCGGTCAGCCAGGTGGTGGGGTTCATGTCGCTGGAGAACGGGCTGGTGCTGGCTGCCACCGGCGCCAAGGGCATGCCGCTGGTGGTCGAGATCAGCGTCGCCTTCTCGGTGCTGATCGCGCTCATCGTGGTCGGCATCTTCCTCTTCCGCATCCGCGAGCGGTTCGACACGGTCGACATCGCAGCGCTCGACCAGTTCCGGGGGGAGCGCCGATGACGCTAGCCACGCCGGCACTGGTCCTGCTGATCCCGCTGTCGGCGGCGGTGCTGCTCGCCTTCCTGTCGAACCACCGGGTCGGGGCGCTGGTCAATGCGGTGGCGAGCTTCCTCACCCTGTTGGCGGCGGTGTCGCTGCTGATCGCGCCGCATCCGGCCGCCGACCACTACCTCATGATCGACGACCTCAACGTCGTCTTCATCGCGCTCAACTGCCTGGTCGGCTTCACCAGCAGCGTGTTCAGCGCCAGCTACATCGCGCACGAGCTGGAGACCGGCCGGCTGACGCCGGCCTATCTGCGCTTCTACCACGCGATGTACCAGATCCTGATGTTCGCCATGATCCTGGCGCTGTCGGCGAACAATATCGGGCTGATGTGGGTCGCCATCGAGGTCGCGACGCTGACCACCGTGATGATGGTCGGGCTCTACCGCACCCATGAGGCGCTGGAAGCGGCGTGGAAATATTTCATCCTCGGCAGCGTCGGGATCGGGCTGGCGCTGTTCGGCACGATCCTGGTCTATGTCGCGGCCGAGCCGGTCATCGGCGAAGGCATCGATGCGATGGACTGGACGGTGCTGATCGGACGCGCCGCGGCGTTCGATCCGGCGCTCCTCAACGTCGCCTTCGTCTTCCTGCTACTGGGCTACGGGACCAAGGTCGGGCTGGCGCCGCTCCATGCGTGGCTGCCCGACGCCCATGCCGAGGGGCCGACGCCGATCTCGGCCGTGCTGTCGGGCCTGCTCCTCAACGTGGCGCTCTATGCCGTGCTGCGCTTCAAGATGCTGATGGCCGCGAACGCCGGCACCGTGGCGCCGGGGCCGCTGATGGTGACGCTCGGCCTGGTCTCGCTGGTCTTCGCGGCGGTCATGCTCTACCGCCGCCGCGACATCAAACGGATGTTCGCCTATTCCTCGATCGAGCACATGGGGATCATCACCTTCGCCTTCGGCATGGGCAGCCCGCTCGCCAATTTCGCCGGGCTGCTGCACATGACCATGCACAGCCTGACCAAGTCCGGCATCTTCTTCGCCGTCGGCCATATCGCCCAGGTCAAAGGCACGCAGCGGATGAGCGAGATCGGCGGGCTCACCGAGACCCATCCCTGGCTCGGCTGGAGCCTCGTGCTGGGGGTCGTCGCGATTGCCGGGCTGCCGCCGCTCGGCATCTTCATGAGCGAGTTCCTGGTGGTGAGCTCGACCTTCGCCCGGGCGCCGCTGCTGGCGGTCATTCTCGTCGCGGGCCTGCTGCTGGCGCTGGGCGCGCTGCTGCTCAGGCTCAACGGGCTGGCCTTCGGCGAGCCGCGCGGCGGCATGGCGCCGGTCAAGGCCTCGCACGTGCCGATGCTGGCCCATCTCGCGCTGGTCTTCGCCGCCGGGCTCTATCTGCCGCCGCCGCTGGTCGCCTGGTTCCAGCACGTCGCGAGCCTGCTCGGATGAGGCGCCGGTGACGGCGCTGCAAGACCTGGTGTCGGGCGGCACGCTCGACGCGGCGCACCGGCCGTTTCCGCGGCCGGTCGTGACTGTAGATGCGTGGCGCCTCGCCGCTGACGCGCTAGGGCGGGGCGAGCTGACGCTGCTTGGCCTGTGGGGTGACCGCAGTGCCGTCCACATGGCGCTCCGCGACGAGGGCGAGATCGCCGTGCTGAGCCTCGACTGCCCGGACGGACGCTTCCCCTCGGTCGGCGCGCTGCACCCGCCGGCGATCC
>DATGFU010000083.1:0-7830 GCA_035308865.1 Allostellaceae bacterium
CGTCACCCGGGAAGACATCTATGGCGGGCGCAAGAAGGTGCCCTTCGTCCCCTTCACCAAGGCCGGCGGCGGAACCTGGAACGGCAAGTAGGGGCTCGCGCGGAGATGGACCTCCCTGCCATGAAAATGTGGCAGGAAGACGCCGTGATTCCAATCACGTGGTCCGCGGCACCCCCTCCCCCCATCCCCCTCCCGCAAGGGGAGGGGGAGATCTCGGCGGCGTTCCCCCTCCCCTTGCGGGAGGGGGTCAGGGGGAGGGGTGCTGCCGCTCTGCCAATTTCATCCCCGGCGGCGCACGCCGCGCCGGCGTGCGGTGGCCCTCCCCCGCAAGCGGGAGAGGGCTCGAGGCTGGTTTGAGGCAGTCGTTCCGTGTCGAGCATTGAAGCAGAGGGAACAGACATCGCCTCTCCAGCCGGGCGGATAAGTTTCTATGTGAGCGTCGCCGCCCTTTCGGCCGCGATGATCGCCGCGCAGATCACCATCATGCGGGTCTTCGCGATCGGCAGCTGGGCGCATTTCGGCTCGCTGGTGATCGCGATCGCCATGGCGGGGTTCGGGCTTGCCAGCGCGATCATGTGTGTGGCGCGCGGCCATTTCCATCGCCGCGCCGCCGCGTGGGCGAGCGGCGCGCTGCTCGCCTTCGGGCCGCTGCTGGTGCTCGGCAACCAGGGCGCCCAGGCGCTGGGCTTCAACCCGATCTTCCTCAGCGCGGGGACGGGCCAGGTCTGGGTGCTGCTGGGCGTCATTTCCTGCTACTTCCTGCCCTTCCTCGCCTCGGCGCTGTTCCTCGGATCCGCCTTCCTGATCGGGGCGAAGCGCTTCGGCCGGGTCTATTTTGCCGATCTCTTCGGCGCCGGGCTCGCCGGGCTGCTCTTTCTCGGCGCGCTGGCGCTGGTGCTGCCGGAGCGGCTGTTCCTGGTGCCCTTGGGATTGTGGACGATCTCCGGCTTCGCCTGGGCGCTGGCGGTCGGGCGGCTCGCCTACCTGCCGGCGCTCGCCGTCGCGGCGGCCGCCGCGATCGGCATCAGCTACGCTGGCGAGACGATCTCGACCTCGCCCTATAAGGGCGTCGCCTATGCCAGGCACTTCCCCGATGCGAAACGCCTCTACGAAGACTGGGGGCCGCAGGGCTACCTCGAAGTCTATTCGAGCTCCTATTTCCACTTCGCGCCCGGCCTCTCCGACATGGCGGCGATCGACCTGCCGTCGCTGCCGGAAGACGCCTATTACGGGCTCTATGTCGACGGCGACGGCCCGACCGGCGTCATGAAGCGGCTGAAGCCCGATCAGGAGGGGTATTTCCGCTATCTGCCGATGGCGATGCCCTTCGTGGTCCGGCCGCATGCCGACACCTTCGTGGTGCAGTTCGGCGGCGGGCTGTCGACCCGGGTGGCGCTCGGGCTGGGCGCCGCGAGCGTGGTCACCGCCGAGGCCAACCCGATGATCCCGCGCGCCCTTGCCGCGCCGCCGATCGCCGATGCGATCGGCGGGCCGCTCGGCGATCCCCGCGTCACCCTGATCCCGACCGAGGGCCGCATCGCCATCGGACAGAGCGGCAAGAGCTACGACGTGGTCGATCTCAGCCTGATCGACTCGATCGGCCTGTCCAGCCCCGGCGGGCTCTCGGTGGTCGAGAAATACGCCTACGCGCAGGAGGCGATGGAGCGCTACATGCGGGCGCTCAAGCCCGACGGCATCCTCTCGGTCACCGTCTGGAACAAGGAGAATCCGCCCAAGGCGGTGCCGAAGCTGCTGGCGACCATGCTGGCCGCGGCCGAAGCGGTCGATCCCGGCCCCGCCGGCCAACGCTTCTTCGTCGCCCATGCCTATCTCTCGACCGCGACCATCCTCTATCGCCGCGGCGGCTTCACGCCGGAGGAGGCGGCGGCGCTGGCAGCCCACGCCAAGCACATGACCTTCGACGTGGTCTGGGCACCCGGCCAGAAGGGCGACGAGGCGGCCGACCTCAAGACCCTGCAGGCCTGGTCGGATCCCCTGCCGCCCGACGCCTCCGCCCCGGAAACGCCGCCGGCACAGACGGCCGACAATGACGGCGCCAAGCCGGACGACAGCGGCGTCGTCTCCGAGGACCCCGCCGGCGACATCGACATGTCGGCGACCGCCCTCTACCGCGCCATGGCCGACCGCATGATGACCGGCCACGGCGACGAGGCGGCGAAGACCTACGCCTTCTCGATGACGCCGGTGACCGACGACCGGCCCTACCTCGCCGGCTATGTGAAGCCGCAGGATCTGCCGCGCGCGATCCAGCATTTCGACCTGCTGGCCGACGATTGGGGCTTCCTGCTGCTCTGGGTGAGCCTCGCCCAGAGCCTGGTCGTTGGCGCGCTCCTCATCGTGCTTCCGGTAGTGTTCGGCTGGCGCACCATCTTCGCGCGGCAGCCGGGCAAGCTCGGGCTGCTCGTCTATTTCGCCTGCCTCGGCCTCGGCTACATCCTGGTCGAGGTGACGCTGATCGCGAAATTCGTGCGCGTCCTGGGCAATCCCACCGTCTCGGCGGCGGTCATGCTGACCGGCATGCTGGTGCTGTCCGGCCTGGGCGCGCTCGCCTCCACGCGGGTGCAGCCGGCCTGCCGCAAAATCATCCCGCCGCTGCTGATCGCGGTGGCGGCGCTGCTCGCGCTCTATGGCGGGGTCCTCGACCCGGTGATCGAGGCGGTGGGGGGGCTGGGTTCTGCCGGACGGCTCGCCTGCGCGCTCGCGCTGGCCGGCGCGCCCGCCTTCCTGATGGGCTTCGCGCTGCCCTCGGCGATGACCGAGCTCGGCCGGCTCGGCAAGGAGGGGTTCTTCCTCTGGGCCTGGGGGATCAACGGGCTGTTCTCGGTCGGCGGCGCCGTGGCGGCCCCGCTGATCGGCATCCTGTTCGGCCTTCACGCGGCGCTGTGGATCGCCGCCGCCTGCTACGCGCTGGCGGCGCCGACCTTCTTCTCCGTGCTCCGGCCGCGGATAGCCTGAGCGTCAATGCACCTCCGTGAGAACCCGGGACCAGCGGATGTCGCCGGTCCACTGGGCGCCGTCTACGGGATGTGATTTCATCGTCAGAGACAAGGACCGGATTTCGACGCGGCCGATCAGGTTCTCCAACGGGATATAGCCCACGGCTCTGAGCGCTCGGCTGTCCTCGGAGTTCGACCGCTGGTCGCCGAGAGCGAAGACATGGCCGGGCGGCACCTCGAAGACAACCGTGTTGTCCAACGGCCCCCCGGTCCCCTCCTGAGCGATCTCGTAGCTCGGTCCGTCCGGGAGTGTCTCACGATAGCGGTGCAGGCTTTGGACGGGGCCGTATTCGTCGTCGGAGAACGCGTCGAGCGGTTCTCGGGGCACTTCGGTGCCGTTGAGGATGAGGCGCCCGTCGGTAACCTGAACCTTGTCGCCCGGCAAGCCGATGATGCGCTTCACATAGACGACGCTGGGATCGCGCGGCAGCCGGAAGACCGCAACATCACCGCGCCTCGGCGGCGCGGACCAGATGCGCCCCTCGACAGGAAGCGGAAGGAAAGGCGTCGAGAACCGGCAATACCCGTAGGAGAACTTTGACACCATGAAGTAGTCGCCCACGAGAAGCGTCGGTTCCATTGACCCGCTGGACATCACGAAGGGTTCGAAGGCAAGCGTGCGGAATAGGAAAACCGCGGCAATCACAGGGATCGAAAGCGCCAGAAGCAGGTCGACGGCAAATGCGACCCAGGTCGGAGCCGGGCCGGCTGTCACCGCGCCCCCAACTTCAGCGAGCCTCATCGGCGCTGCCCCGAATCGGTTCGGCGGACCCGAGGAGCGAAGGGTGAGAACAAGCAGCAAGATCAGCGCGGCAAATTCGGCGAGAGCAATCGGGACCTGAACCAGGGCAGGAACCCACGGAATCCACTGCACCGCCATGTCCGCGACCGTCAGCATGACCAGGCCGGCCAACAGAAGCAGCCCTGACCACCCGACATCGTGTATCCGCTTCACAAATAGCGCGGAATTGATCCACAACCAGAATGCGGCCACGAGAAGGGCAACTGCGGCAATGAACGTGTCTCCAACGCCAAATCGCGTTGGCTCATGCACGTCGCCACGCCAGCGGCTCGCGAGAAGCCCCACCATGAACAGAAGCGCGACAACGCCACCCGCTAGAATCTGCTCCCACAGAAAATAAGTCCGTCGGTCGATCCGCCCCTCGAAGGAGAACAGCAGCCAACGCCAAGTCGGGCGGGGCATGTCTGGATCGGCCTCAAAGTTCTCCACTGTCGCGGCGCCCTATTCGTTGAACTACAGCCGTATTATGCGACCACGAGCGCAGGGACCCAAGCCGGATGCGTTACGGCCTCAGCCGCATCTCCTCAGCCTCGCCGCGCTTCACCACGATCTGCCGCGTCTCGGGATCGAAGCTCACGCGGTCGGTCGTCGGCTTGCCCTGGCGAAGGAAGCTGTCGATATCGGCGGCCACCTGGTCGGGCGCGTCCCATTGGACGTTGTGGCCGATATCGTCGACCTGGGCGCCTGACGGCGGCAGGGGCTTCGTGCCGTACTGCTTCCAGAAGATCGCCAGACGCGGCGAGGCGCGGCGGAGCGCGGCCTTGAGGCGGTCCTGGTCGGCCGCAAGGAAGAGGCTGTCCTGGCATCCCCACAGCACCAGGGTCGGCACCTTGAGCGTGGCGAGGCGGTCGGTGGTGTCGGCCGCCAGGATCCCCCTTGTGGCGCCGATCCAGGTGCCGAGCCGGACATGCGCCGTCTCGGGCGCGATGCCGAGCACGATGCTCTGATCGGCGACCGGATCGGCGTCCCAGGCGCCGGCGATCGTCGCCGCCGCGCTGGGATCGGCGTCGCGCGGCGTCAGCGACCAGGCGCCATCGGGATAGCGGATTCCGTTCGCCTCCAGCGCCTTGCGCCAGGGGCCGACGAGCGGCTCCTCCGGCGGCGCGCCGGGGATCGGCGCCAGGGTGGTGAGCCTGGTCGCGGTGGCGACCAGCACGGCGCGCTCGACCAGCTCGGGATGGGAAAGCGCCAGCTCCTGCACCACGAAACTGCCCAGCGAATGGCCCGCGAAGCTTGCCTTGGCGATCTTCTTCGCCTTCAGGAACGCGGCCAGGTCGGCCGCGAAATCCGCCATGCGGAAGCAGGTCTCCGGATGCGCCGGGCAGTCGGCGCCATCCGGCATCGAGCTGTCGCCATGGCCGCGCTGGTCGACCGCCAGGATATGGAGCCGCGGGTCGATGCGGTGCAGCGCCCGCATCGCCGGGCTCCACGAGCGCAGACTGTCTGTCAGCCCGTGGACCAGCACGACGGTCGGGCCGTTCGCCGGACCGATCTCGAGATAGGCCATGGTAATGCCGGTCGGGAGCGGCGCCGTGCATTTCGCCGAGATGTCGTCGCAACTCTCGGCCGCGGCCGGGGCGGCGGCGAGGACAAGCACCGCAAGAAGGAGAGTTCTGAGCATGAACCGATATTGACGAGCCGGGCGTCACATCACCAGGATCTCAACCATGCCGTGGAGGCTGTCCGAGTGCCAATTGTACCTGATGAAACTGATCCACGATGGAGAGCCGTCCGGCGGCGCATCGAGTTTCTTCTGGCCGAGGCAAACGACGCGAACCGTCCCTGCCGAGACAACGCCGTCACTTACACGTTGCGTGTCTTGTCGAACTATGCGTGGTTTCAGCGGGACGCTACCTCCAAATGGATAAAGCGGCATAACTGCTGGGTGAGTCAGGCAGCTTTGGACGAGCGCGCGCGGCTGGGGCCGGACATAGATGCTTGATTTACCGCTGTGAGAAATGACCATCAAGATCCGTTGGCCGATGTAGGGACGTGGCTTTGCACACCACCAATGCCCTCAATAGTTCAGGTTTGGGACCGAATCCGTCTTTTTCCGATGGTGGTGGTGACGCGCGCCGAGCACGATGCACTCGCCCAGTTGCTTCCCACCAAGCCCCCGCGAACTCCAGAGCAGCGGTACGCTGCTTGCGGCATCCTGCGCGTCGAGCGCCACCCGGTGGGTCCTTAAAGGCGCCGGCCCAGCGCCGTCTCACATGCCGGGAGCATCCCCGCAAAAGTCCTTCGCCCACGACAAGGCAACTGGTAGGGCTCACCGGCTCCGTTCTGTGACACCATGGTCGATCTCCTTGATCATGGGCTCATAATTGCCGTGATGAGCGGCGCGTGAAGCCGCTATCCAGCGTTCCGCATCAAGCCGGGTGAGGTCGAGGGCATGACCGGCTTGCTCGGTCAATTGTTTGAGATAATGGAGTTGCGTACGTCCGTTGCCTTCGCGGAAAGGATGGACGTAGTTCACGTCACCAATGATCTGTCCGGCCGCTTCGGCGAAGTCGGTGTGACTCAAGCCGTGAAGAAGCTGTGCCTTGACGAGACGACGGTGGACGTCCGCCATGCCGGTTTCAATGTATCGTCGGAATTGGAACCGGTGTCCGCCCTTTGTCAGCTCAACGGTACGAAGCTCGCCCGCCCACTCGTACACATCCTGAAACAGATGGCGGTGAATGGCGCGAAGGTGGGCGAGGTCGAAGCCGCCCCGAGGAATGCCCTGCCGGGACCGTTGCACGACGAGTTCGCGTTCCGCGTAGTCAAGCTGCTTCGCGTCAGTGATGCCGAGTTTGTTTCGAAGAACGGACGAACCGGGATAGAGATACGGGTCTTCGTCGCTCACTCAGCCGCCGCCGCATGGTGCTTGGCAAGGATGTACGCCAAGCATCGGTCATGCGACCAGCCTTCCCGCTCGAACATCTCGAACATAGCAACCTGATCGGGGCTCAAAGGGTTGCCCTCGATCGCCTGCAGATGCATCGCCTCACGGCGGCGTTGCCGAGCCTGCACGACGTCGACGATAGAAAGGCGATCTAAGTTTCCCATGTTTTAATTATACCACGGAGCGGCTACGGATGCACCCGGACCGATGTATTGGGAACGGGCGCAGGCGCGTCGCAGTGACTTTCGGCGGTCTAAGACAACCATTGCCGCCCATAGGCGCGCGGAACACGACGGTTATCGGCCCAAGCCTCGGTAATCGCCGCCACCAAAGCGGCAAGCTCTGCCTCGTCATTGTCAACATAGGTGCGCCGCAGTGCGGAGAAGCTTCAGTCCGGCGCGATCAGCGGCAGCCGGGGGTAGTAGGGACGATACTGCGCGGCATCCCGCGTCATCAGACGATATCCGGCAACGGCTGCATGGGCGCCGATGAAGAAATCGGGAAGCGGCGACCGCTTCGTTCCGCCGCGTCGCCGGCAGGCCAGGAACGACTTGCCGGCAAGAAAGGCGGCTTCGTAAGGAAGGGCTTCGCGGTCGAACATGGTCTTCGTAACGGCCGCGTCGAGCTCCTCGATGAGCGAACAGCGGACCGAGACCTCGGCATAGATCACAGGATTTATGACGAGGCGGTAGCGGTCGGCGGCACGTGCGAGGGCGTCCGCAGACCACCCGATCCAGTCTTCGTCCTCCGTCATCAGGTCGAGAAGGACGTTCGCGTCAACCAGAACGGCGCTCATTCAGTCGCCGCGGGTCAGCGCCATGATCTCGTCGGTGCTCATCGCGACATCGCCGCGCCCGCGGAGGTGCGCGACGACCCAAGCACCGCGTCCGCGGTGCTCGCTGACTTCGGCGCGGACGATCCGTACGGACGTGCCGTCGAACTCGAACTCCACCTCCGTCTGCGGCAGCAAGCCAGCCCGCTCGCGAATGTCGACGGGGATGGTTACCTGACCCTTGGAGGTGATGCGCATGGGCCTTCTCCTTACTCTTACCGGTAAGAGCAATACACGCATTCGCGGCCGGGCAAGCGCCGGCTAACGCTGGCGCGTCTCCCAGTTCGGGTCC
>DATGFU010000084.1:0-16883 GCA_035308865.1 Allostellaceae bacterium
GGAGGTGGTCGACGGCAGCGCCGCCGCCTTCGTCGACGCGAAGCTGGCCGAGCGGAACGAGCGCCACCGCAAGCTCGGCGACAGCCGCTACGTGCTCGAGCCCAATATCAAGGAGGGCAAGGGCGGGCTCCGGGACCTGCATGGTCTCCTCTGGATCGTGAAATATATCTTCCGGGTCAAATCGATCGACGAGCTGGTCAAGCAGGGCGTGCTCTCGACCAACGAGGCGCGGCGGTTCCACCGCGACCAGCAGTTCCTGTGGACGGTCCGCTGCCACCTCCACTACCTGACCGACCGGCCCGAGGAGCGGCTGACCTTCGAAGTGCAGGAAGAGATCGGTCGCCGCATGGGCTACCGCGATCACGCCGGCACCCGTGGCGTCGAGCGGTTCATGAAGCACTATTTCCTGGTGGCGAAGGATGTCGGCGAGCTCACCCGCATCTTCATCGCCGTCATCGAGGACGACCAGAAGCGCAAGCCGCTGCCGCTGTGGCGGCGGCTCCTGCCGGGCAGCGCGGCGAAGCTGGTCGACGGCTTCGCGGTGGATGCGGGCCGCCTCACCATGGCGCGGCCCGACGCCTTCGCGGCCGATCCGGTCAACCTCATCCGGCTGTTCCACGTCGCCCAGGCGCATGGGCTCGAAATCCATCCGAGCGCGCTGCGTCAGGCGACTCTGTCGCTCCGGCTGATCGATTCCCGCTTTCGGCACAACCGGGAGGCCAACCGCCTGTTCCTCGAGATTCTGACCTCGCGGAACGATCCGGAGCGGGCGCTCAGGCTGATGAGCGAGGCCGGGGTGCTTGGCCGGTTCATCCCGGATTTCGGCCGTGTCGTGGCCCAGATGCAGTACGACATGTACCATGTCTTCACGGTCGACGAACACACGCTATTCGCGGTCGGGATCCTGCACAAGATCGAGAGCGGACAGCTCAAGGACGAGCTGCCGCTCGCCACCGCGATCATCGGCTCGATCGAATCGCGCCGCGCGCTTTATCTGGCCGTGTTGCTGCACGACATCGCAAAGGGCCGCGGCGGCGACCATTCCGAGATCGGTGCGCGCATCGCGGTGAAACTGGGCGCCCGGCTCGGCCTTGCGCGCGAGGAGATCGAGACCGCGTCCTGGCTGGTGCGCTACCACCTCGTGATGAGCCGCACCGCGTTCAAACGCGACATCGACGATCCCAAGACGATCCAGGATTTCTCGGCGATCGTGCAGTCACCGGAGCGGCTCAAGCTGCTGGTCATCCTGACCGCGGCCGATATCCGCGCGGTCGGGCCCAATGTGTGGAACGGCTGGAAGGGCTCGCTGCTGCGCGAGCTCTACGGGCGGGCGCAGGAGCTGATGAGCGGCAACGTCGCTGCCGACACCCGCGATGCCCGCATTGCCCGCACCCAGGAGCAGCTGCGGGGCGTGCTTGCCGATTTCTCGGATGCCGATTTCGCTTCCTTCACCCAGCTGGGCTACCCGTTCTACTGGCTGGCCAACGACGCCGAGTCACTTGCCCGCCACGCCCGGTTGATCCGCGAGGCCGGCCGTAACCAGACGCCGGTGACGGTGGCGACGCGAGTGGATACCCATTCGGCGGTCACCGAGGTCACCGTCTACACGGCCGATCACGCCGGCCTCTTCTCGCGCCTCGCCGGAGCGCTGGCGGTGGCCGGAGCGCACATCGTCGACGCCCGCATCTTCACGATGACCAACGGCATGGCGCTCGACATCTTCTGGGTGCAGCAGGCCGACGGCCGCGCCTTCGACCGGCCCGACCGGCTGGCCCGGCTGGCCGTGCTGTTCGAGAACGTGCTGCGCGGCAAGCTCAACCCGGCAGTGGAGCTGAAGCGGGCGGTGCCGTTCCCGAGCCGCACCGGGGTCTTCACGGTGCCGCCGCGCGTCATCATCGACAACCGGGCGTCATCCATCCACACCGTCATCGAGGTGAACGGCCGTGACCGGCCGGCGCTGCTCTTCGATCTGACGCGCGCGCTCAACTCGCTCGGCCTGCAGATCGCCGGCGCCAAGATCTCGACGTATGGCGAGAAGGTCGTGGACGTGTTCTTCGTGAAGGACGTATTCGGGCTGAAGATCGACCAGGAATCGAAGCTCGCGCGGATCCGCAACCGCCTGGTCAAGGTGCTGGAGGAAGGCGACGCGCCCCGCGCCCGCGAGACCAAGGTCAGGGCGACGGCGTAAGACCGGGATCGTGGTAGGCACCCCCACCCAACCCTCCACCGCAAGCGGGAGAGGGCCCGTTACCCCCTCTCCCGCAAGGCGGGGGAGGGCCGGGGTGGTGGTGGTTCCGCTGGCGCTGTGTTGCGTTCTGGCCGCCTGCTCCAAGCACGCCCCGCCCGACGAGGGTCTGGCGGTTCACCAGACGGTGACCGTCGCCGGGGCGGGAACGCCGGGTGAGCGGCGGCTGGAGGTGCTGGAGGATGCGCGCATCACGCCGGCGCTCAGGACGCTGATGTGGGGCGGCAGCAAGGACCCGGCCTGGCTCCTGGCGCAGCCGGGGATGGCGGATGCAGCCCTGGCGCGGTCGCTGGCCGAGACCGGGTTCCGGCATGCGCTGCTGCGCCTCGTGGATGGGAAAGGCGCCGTGCTCGCCGACCGCCGACTCGATTGCGAGCTCGGGGAGATCGCCGAGCCGGCTTTGCCGCAAGGCGACGGTACGGCCTGGGGGATCGGCGACGACTGCTCGACCGGCGAGGGCGATTTCGCCGGGCTGGTCACGCGCTTCCTCAAGCCCGCCGGCGACAAGATCCGCTTCGAGACCTATCGCGAGCCGGACGGGCGGGAGCTGGAGCTCACGCTGGTGACCGCCGAGCGGATCGCCTGGCACCTCGTCCCGCACGGCGAGGCAAACCTCGTCCACGAGGTCTCATCGCACCCCGATTTCGACGACCCGCGCTTCGTGGCGCTCAAACCGGGCGAGGCGCCGCCGGCCGACCTGCCCTGGGTCGTCGACTACCTGACCTATCGCTGGGACGGGGCAGGAGCGTGGGTTAAGGCGGTCAGGACGGAGAAGGAAGCACGCTGGAGCGCCGATGACGAATGGCCCGAGGGTGAGCGGTTTCCGGAGTGATTCCGCTCGTTCGGCCTTGACCAAGTTGCGTCAGGTCACAAAATAGTGATCGAACTACATTGGGATTGGGGTCATGGCCCGTTTCGTATCCGCGGCCGATGCCAACCGGCAGTTCTCGACGATCCTAGGGGAAGCCAGCCGGGGTGAGACGGTCATCATCACGCGGCGGGGTCGACCGGTGGCCCAGCTTCTGCCGTACGGCCGACGGCCGGCGGACGAGGCACGCGACACGGCGTGGAGGGGTCTCATCTCGACCCTTGAGGAGGGCTTGCCGCTCGGCGTTGCCCGCTTCGACCGCGATAGCCTTCATGATCGGTGAGCCGTGCGCTTTACGCTCGACACCAACGTGCTGGTCTATGCCGTCGACCGGCTCGCCGGCGAGAAGCACCGGATCGCGCTCGACATCGTTCGCCGCGCGCAGGGTGCTGACCTTGTTCTGACGCTCCAGTCGCTCGCCGAGCTTTTTCGCGCGCTCACCGGACCCAATTGGGCGTGCCGCCAGCGCAGGCGGCCGGCATCGTCGAGCAGTGGCGCAGCGCGGCCTCCGTGGTGGCAGCAGATGAACCGTGCCTCGTGGACGCAATGGATGCGGTCACACATCATGGCTGGTCGTTTTGGGACGCCATGATCTGGGCGACCGCGAAGCGCCACGGCTGCCGGCTGCTTATCTCCGAAGACGGGCAGGCCGGGCGCACCCTCGGGGGCGTGACTATCGTTAACCCCTTTGCCGCGGATCCGGATCCGCTGCTCGAGGCTGCGCTGGGTCCGCCTTCTACTCCTTCAGGTCCTGCCAGAATTCCTTGACGCGCGCGAAGAAGCCGGTCGATTCGGGGCTGGTGCGGCCTTCCTCGCCTTCGGCTTCGAACTCGCGGAGCAGCTCCTGCTGGCGGCGGGTCAGGTTGACCGGCGTCTCGATGCCCGCCTCGATATACATGTCGCCGCGCTGGGCCGAGCGAAGCACCGACATGCCCTTGCCGCGCAAGCGGAACTGGTGCCCCGTCTGGGTGCCCGGCGGGATGGTCACGCGGGCGCGCGAGCCGTCGATCGCCGGCACCTCGATCTGCCCGCCCAGCGCCGCCGCCGTCATCGGTATAGGCACGCGGCAATGCAGGTTGGCACCGTCGCGCAGGAAGAGCCGGTGCGGCGCCACGCTGAGGAAGATGTAGAGATCGCCCGGCGCGCTGCCGCGCAACCCGGCCTCGCCTTCGCCCGCGAGCCGGATGCGGGTGCCGTCCTCGACGCCGGCCGGAATGTTGACCGATAGCGTCTTCTCGCGCCGGACCCTTCCCTGGCCGCCGCAGGAGCGGCAGGGATTCTCGATGATCCGCCCGGCCCCCTGGCAGGCGGGACAGGTCCGCTCGACCGTGAAGAACCCCTGCTGGGCGCGGACCTTGCCGTGCCCGGCGCAGGTGGCGCAGTTCGCCGGTTTCGAGCCGGCATCGGCGCCGCTGCCCTTGCACGCCTCGCAGGCCGCGGTGCTGGGAATGCGAATCTGCCGCGTGGCGCCAGTGAAGGCCTCCTCGAGGCTGATCTCCATGTTGTAGCGGAGATCGCTGCCCCGCGACTTTGCGGGCCCCCGCCTGCCGCCCATGAAGTCGCCGAACACTTCCTCGAAGATATCGGCGAAGCCGGAGCCGAACGCGAAATCGCCCGTGCCGGCTCGTGCCCCGGCGCCGTTTTCGAAGGCGGCGTGGCCGAACCGGTCGTAGGCGGCGCGCTTCTGATCGTCCTTGAGGACGTCGTAGGCTTCGCTGATCTCCTTGAACTTGTGCTCGGCCGTGTCATCCCCCGGATTGCGGTCGGGATGGAACTGCATCGCAAGCTTGCGATAGGCCTTCTTCAACTCGTCGGCCGACGCACCCTTGTTGACGCCGAGCGTCTCGTAAAAATCTTGCTTCGCCATCTCAACCGGCCCCGGAGACGCCGCCGCCCGAAGGATTTCTCTCGATCCCGGACGGCGGCTTCATGGTCGTCGGACGTCCGGCCGATCAGCCGTGGCCCTTGCGGCGCTCGTCGACCTCCTCGAAGTCGGCGTCCACCACCGTGCTCCCGTCATCGGCCCGACCGGCGCCGCCGCCAGCCGGCGGCGCTTCGCCGCCCGCCTCGGGGCCCGCTTCCTGCGACGCCTTGTAGATCGCCTCGCCGATCTTCATCGAGGCTTGCATCAGGACGTCGTGCTTCTCCTTGATCGCGGTCGCGTCGTCGTTCTTGAGAACTTCGCGCAGCGACACGATCGCGGCTTCGGCGTTCGCCTTGTCCTCGGCCGAGATCTTGTCGGCCGATTCCTTGATCGTCCGCTCGGTCGCGTGGATCAGGCCTTCCGCGTTGTTGCGCGATTCGACGAGCTCGCGGGTCCGCTTGTCCTCCTCGGCATGGGCCTCGGCGTCCTTGACCATCTTCTCGATCTCGGCGTCCGAGAGCCCGCCCGACGCCTGGATGCGAATCTGCTGCTCCTTGCCGGTGCCCTTGTCCTTGGCCGAGACCTGGACGATGCCGTTCGCGTCGATGTCGAAGGTCACCTCGACCTGCGGCAGGCCGCGCGGCGCCGGCGGGATGCCGATGAGGTCGAACTGGCCGAGCAGCTTGTTGTCCGCCGCCATTTCGCGCTCGCCCTGGAAGACGCGGATCGTCACCGCGGTCTGATGGTCCTCGGCGGTCGAGAAGATCTGGCTCTTCTTGGTCGGGATCGTCGTGTTGCGGTCGATCAGCCGCGTGAACACGCCGCCCAGCGTCTCGATGCCGAGCGACAGCGGGGTCACGTCGAGCAGCAGCACGTCCTTGACGTCGCCCTTCAGCACGCCGGCCTGGATGGCGGCGCCGACGGCCACGACCTCGTCAGGATTGACGCCCTTGTGCGGCTCCTTGCCGAAGAACTGCTTCACCGTCTCGACGACCTTGGGCATGCGGGTCATGCCGCCGACGAGGATCACCTCGTCGATATCGGCCGCCTTGATGCCGGCGTCGCGGATGGCGTTGCGGCACGGCTCGACGGTGCGCTCGATCAGATCGTCGACCAGGCTCTCGAGCTTGGCGCGCGTCATCTTGACGTTGAGATGCTTCGGACCCGACTGGTCGGCCGTGATGAACGGCAGGTTGACCTCGGTCTGCATCGCCGAGCTGAGCTCGATCTTCGCCTTCTCGGCGGCTTCCTTGAGCCGCTGCAGGGCCAGCCGGTCCTTGCGCAGGTCGATGCCCTGCTCGCGTTTGAACTCGTCCGCGAGGTAATCGATGATCTTCTTGTCGAAGTCTTCGCCGCCGAGGAACGTGTCGCCGTTCGTCGACTTCACCTCGAAGACGCCGTCGCCGATCTCCAGGATCGAGATGTCGAACGTGCCGCCGCCGAGGTCATAGACCGCGATCGTGCCGGCACCCTTGCGCTCCATGCCGTAGGCGAGCGCCGCCGCGGTCGGCTCGTTGATGATGCGCAGCACTTCGAGGCCGGCGATCTTGCCGGCGTCCTTGGTCGCCTGGCGCTGGCTGTCGTTGAAATAGGCCGGCACCGTGATGACCGCCTGGGTCACCGGCTCGCCGAGATAGGACTCTGCGGTCTCCTTCATCTTCTGCAGGATGAAGGCGGAAACCTGGGATGGCGCGTGCTTCTTGCCGCGCGTCTCGACCCAGGCATCGCCGTTTTCGGCGGCGATGATCTTGTACGGGACGAGATCGACGTCCTTCTTCACCATCGGATCGGTGAAGCGCCGGCCGATCAGGCGCTTGATCGCGAACAGCGTGTTCTCGGGGTTGGTCACCGCCTGGCGCTTCGCCGCCTGGCCGACCAGCCGCTCGCCGCTTTCCGTGAAAGCGACCATGGACGGCGTCGTCCGCGCGCCCTCGCTGTTTTCAATGACCTTCGCGGTCTTGCCTTCCATGACCGCGACGCACGAATTCGTCGTGCCGAGATCGATTCCGATGACTTTGCTCATGTTCACCCCTTCGGGACAGCAGGGAAACGCGGCCCGCTCAGGCACCGGGCTTCCCCCAAACTTGGACGCGATGGCCGGGACCGGGTCGATCCGACCGAGCCGTTATATATGGAGCGTGATTTGCCGCTGCAACCGCCTCGCCGCGGAAATCCGCAGTTGCGGCTTCGCCATCAGGCGGCTGACCCGGCCCCCGTGGAGCCGGCTCCCGGACCGCCCTTGGACACGCCCACCATCGCTGCGCGCAACAGACGGTCGTGGAGCGTGTAGCCGGGAGCCAGGACCTGCGCGACCGTGCCGGCCGGTTTGCTCGCGTCCTCGACCTCGAACAGCGCCTGGTGGAAGTTGTGATCGAACTTCTCGCCGAGCGGGTCGATCCGGCGGATGCCGTTGCGCTCGAAGGCGGAAAGCAGGCCCCGCTCGGTCGCGGCGACGCCGGTCAGCAGGTTCTTGCCGACCTCATCGAGCTCGCTCTCCTTGACGCTGTCGAGCGCGCGCCGGAGATTGTCGGCGGTCGAGATCAAATCCTTGGCAAGGGCGGTGGCGGCATACTTGACCGACTCCTCCTTGTCGCGTTGCGCCCGGCGGCGGATGTTCTCCTGCTCCGCCAGCGCCCGCAGCAATTGATCCTTGGCCTGCGCCAGCTCCTCCTCGAGCTGGGCGGTCGGGTCCGGCGGCGGCAGGGCCTCGGGCTCGGCTTCGGGCGCCGCTTCTTCGGGGTTGGTTTCCGTCGGATCCAGCTCGCTCATGTTCTCTGCATTCATCCAATAAGCCGCCCGACCACCTTGGCAGTGTAGTCCACCATCGGAATGATTCGGGCATAGTTGATCCGCGTCGGGCCGATCACGCCGATGGCGCCGACGATCTGCTCGCGGCTGTTCATATAGGGTGCGATCACCATGGAACAGCCCGCGACCCCGAAAAGCGGGTTTGCGGCACCGATATAGATCCGCACGCCCTGGCCGGCCCCCGCCGCCTCGACCAGCTTCAGGAGACTGTCCCGCGTCTCCAGCAGGCCGAAGAGGGTCCGCACGCGCTCCAGATCCTCGACGGCACTCACGTCGTCGAGCAGATTGGCCTGGCCGCGCACGATGAGCGCACCGTCGGAGGCGGTACCGGCCCAACTCGCAAGCCCGGCCTCGACCAAGCGCTGCGTCAGCTCGTCGAGCTCCGCCCGATTGGCCGCGATCTCGCGGGCGATCTCCGCGCGCGCCTCATCCAGCGTCCGTCCGACGACCTTGGCCGACAGGAAGTTGCCGGCGGTGACCAGGGCCGAGGCGGGTATGCCGACCGGCACCTCGACGATCCGGTTCTCCACCATCCCGTCCTCGGTCACCAGCACGACAAGCGCGCGGCCGGGGCCGAGATTGACGAACTCGATATGCTTCAGCGGACGCTCGTTCTTGGGCGCCAGCACCAGCCCGGCGCAGTGCGAAAGGCCGGAGAGCGCCAGCGTCGCCTCCTCGAGCGCCTGAGGGAGCGACTTGCCGGCGGCGGCGCAGCGCGCCTCGAGGTTGCGCCGCTCCTCCTCGCTCAGCCGCCCGAGCTCGAGGAGCCCATCCACAAAGAGCCGGAGCCCCGCCTCGGTGGGCAGCCTGCCGGCCGAGGTGTGCGGCGCGTGCAGCAGCCCCGCCTCCTCGAGATCGGCCATGACGTTGCGGATCGTCGCGGCCGACAGGCCGAGGCCGGGACGGCGCGACACGGTGCGCGAGCCGACGGGCTCGCCGGTCTCGACATAGGCGTCGACCACCAGCCGCAGGATCTCGCGGCTGCGCGCGTTGAGGGCGGCGATGCCGCCATCGGCGGCCGCCGAATGCGCGCCGAAAAGGATGCGGTCGCTCACGAGATCGGGTCCAGCACGGATCGTTCGGGTCGGATCAAGGCCGGCAAAACTTAGGAACTGGTTTCCGGCGGGTCAACTGCACTGCGCATCAGGTGAGCAATCGCCTGTTCGTTCTCGCCTCCGCTCCCGAGCATGCGGACGACGCCAGCCTGGTCATCGGCAGAGCGGTTCTGGCTGAGCTTCCGCTTGCCCTCGAGCCGCGTGATCGCGAGGCGGAACCCGACGATGCCGCGCAACATCCCGGCGATGTAGTCCGCCGGCGCGTCGCTCACCATCCAGGGCGGCTCCCGCCCGATTTCGTGACGTTCGGTCAGGTCGGTGACGATCGCGCGCAGCCGCTCCGCATCGTCGAAGAACTCGATCGTGCCATAGGCATGGACGGCGACGTAGTTCCAGGTCGGCACGACCCTGCCGGTGGCGCGCTTGGTGGCATAGGCCGAGGGCGAGATATAGGCACCGGGGCCAAGGAAGATGGCGAGCGCCGGCATGTTGGCCGACGCGCGCCGCCATTGCGGATTGGCCCGCGCGATGTGCCCGCGGAGCGCGCCCTGCGGCCCGGACTCGGGATCGAGGAGGAGCGGGACGTGGCTCGCCTCCAGGCCGTCCGCGCCGAGCGTCACGAGAGTCGCGAGCCCGGTCTGCCGGATCGCCTGGTGCAGCACCTCCGTACGGTCTTCGCGGAAATGGGCGGGGATGTACAAGGCGGCGGCTCCCGGGATCCAATTTCGTCACTTCGCGACGGCTTCGCTGCCGATCGAGCTTGGCCGCGGTGGGGCGGCGGCGAGCGTGTAGTAGATCATCTCCTCGCGGTACGCGATGTAGAGGTGGAACTTCGACAGGAGGTTCATGCCGAGCAGCATGTCGTAAGGCAGCGCGTCCTTGATGTGCGTACCGATGTCGGTCCGGTTGGCGCCCACGATCGGCGAGATCACGATTGCCGGATTGCGGATGGTCACCCCGTTCAGCTTCAGCGCGTTGAACGGGAACTTCCAGAATGGCAGAGCGTTGCCCTGACCGTCGCCTGCAATCCCGACCCACACCATGTTGGTCGATCAACGATGGGGCTTTCTAGCCCCGCCGGCGCGAGCCCGCCAGCCGGTTCGGCGGGCTGGCCGAGCCGTGTGAATCCGGTCTAAGGTCAGGTCATAACCGGGGGATCGGCGGGGGGCTCGAGACATGATGACGGCGACAGCGGTCGGGCCGGGCTAGAGAATCGGCGTCCCGCAGCAGCTGCCAGGTCCGCACATCATGCCGGAGGCCGCCGACCAGCTCTCGCCCGCATCATGGCGGCGGCTTGCCATCGTCGGCGGCGCGCTGGCCGTGGCGAAAGGCCTGCGCCTGCCGCTTCTGTGGGCCGCCACCCAGGCGCAGGTCGACTATTCCGAGGGTGTGGTCAAGCGCGGCCTGCTCGGCACGATCAACCGGGCCCTGCACCTGTCGCTCGAGCACTACATCTCGTTCTATGCCTTCTCCTACATGGTGTTCGTCGTGCTCGCGGCGCTGGTGCTGCGCCGGCTGGGACGCGTCGGCCTTTCCGGGACGTCCGGCGGAGCGGCCGTGGTCGCGCTGTTCGCCGCGAGCTTCGGGCTGACCTACCTCGTCAACCTCATCGGGTACCTCGACATCATCCTCCTGCTCCTGGCGGTCGTCGTCCTCGAGATCCGGCATCCCTTGGGACAGCCGGCGGCGGCCCTCGTGCTCGGCGTCGTCGCCTGCTTCTTCCACGAGATCTATGCCATCGCCTTCTTCCCCGTGACGCTTCTGCCGGTTGCGCTGCGCTATGCGAAGGGCGAGCGGGCCTGGGCACCGTTGGCGCTGGCCGGCGCCGCGGTTGCCGCCGTGCTCGCGACCGCAATCTTTCTGGCCGCAGCCCAGCCGCTCGACGCCGACGCGGTCGCCCGGCTCCAGGGCGGAGTTCTCCGCCGTGTGGATTTCCCGATCCGATCCGACTTCTTCCCGGTGTTCCTGCGCTCCGGTACAGAGAACCTGCGCGAAACGATCGCCTTGATGGGCCAATCGGCTTGGTGGATCGACCAGGCTTGCGCCGCGCTTGCCTTTCTGCCCACCACGGCCTGCTTCGTCTGGGTTGCGCTGCGGATCGCTAAATCGATCTACCCTGGCCCCGCCGGGCGGCTCGCCCGACTTGCGATCCTCGTCGCGAGCGCCTCGCCCCTCCTGATGAACGTGCTCGGATGGGACATCTATCGCTGGTATGCCTACACCGTGATCGAGGCGTTTCTTGCGCTCACTGTGGTCGCCGAGGCGAGTGGCGGGTCGTCCTTCGCCCTGCGGGGCCGCGAGGTCGTCGCGGTGCTCGTCCTCATAAGCCTCAACCTGGCCACGTCGGTGGGGCTCATCAGCGAGGATCAGGCTCCGACGTTTCCCTACAAGAGCGAGGTGCAGGAGGTCGTCGATCACGGCATTCGCGGCCTGATCCACGCACCCGATCTGTGAAAGCCCGTCGAGCATGGCCATTGCCGGTCAAGCGCTGTTCCACGGGAAGCCGCCGGCCAGCTCCATCTGATCGTCGATCGGCGAGGGCACGGATGTCGTCGACCCTGAGGCAGGGGGCCGCAATATCTTCGCCGAGGCGGCCGCAATGGGCGGCCCATGCCAACCCTCCGGGGACCTGAAGATCTTCCGCGCCCGCGGCTTGCCAGACCCTCGCCGGAAATGCGATTCACCTCGTTCGAATTCCACCCGGCTTCGCCGCCGGCCGAGGTCGCCGTGCGGCAGCCCTATTCTGTGAGGCGTCGATGATCCGACTGGGCCGTTTCGCGTTCATCGTCTTCGCCGTCATGGCGACAAGCTCCTTCTCGGCCCGTGCCGCCGATCCTCCGGCGGCCGGGGACGGGGACCACTCGGTCTCGTCGCAGCGGGTTCCGGCTCTGCTGTTTCCGGGCGCGACGGTCGTCCGGGCTTTCGGCGGCAAGCTTCCGTTGCAGATCGGCAACGATGGCGCCGTGACGATGTCGCAGCGACTGCCGGACGGTCGCACCGAAAAAACCAAGGCCGACGGCGGCGAGACGCTGAACCCGGCCGAGATCGCGGTATTGCGAAAGAGCGTTTTCTACGCGCCGCCGCCGCCGGTGGCCGCCGCCTGCTGCCTGCCGCGGCACGGCTTCGTCTTCTTCGACGCGGCCGGCCGCTACCTGGGATACTTGAAAGTCTGCTTCCAATGCGGCTGCGCGGAGCTCGATCCTGCGCCGCCGCACGATCCGGCCAAGAACTGGCTGGTGTGGGACAAGGACGCGATCCGCCGCATCCTCGAGGCACACCATCTTCCGGTCGCCGCGCCAGCCGGCTGAGCCGCGACGGGCTTGGTGTCGTATTGCCTGGCCGCGCCGCGGCGATCAGATTGACGCCTCAACGACGGGAGGAGAGGCGCCATAGCGACGAAGCAGCGTCCCGACGGGAGCGCCTATGGCCGCAAGCCGGCGCTGCCGAACCGGCTGCTGACCGAGGTCGGGCCGGGGACGCCGCTGGGCGAGCTGATGCGGCACTACTGGCATCCGGTGGCGCCGTCCTCCTCGCTGACGGATCTGCCGCGCGCCGTCCGCATTCTCGGCGAGGAGCATCTCGCGACCAGCGACCGCGGCATCGTCATGCAGTGCCGCATGCTCGGCCAGCAGATCAAGGTGGTGGCGGAAGGCGGCGACCCGCTCGGGGTCGCCTTCGATCCCGCGGCGGCGCCGGTGAAGATCCGGTCGGGGAACTTCTACCGGACGCCGCACGCGGCGGAGTAGCTCTCCGCTCAGTCCTTCAGCGACGCGCCCAGCGCGTCGAGCAGATGGCCGGTGCCGTGCTCGCGGGAGCCGGCATCGTCGTAGCCGTCGAGGAAGGCGCCCTGCTCGGTGACGGCAAGGGTCGTCGTTCCGCCCGCCGGCTTCAGCTGCATCGTCGCCAGCGATACCGAGATCTTCTTGTCGTCCATGTGCATCTCGTAGCTGTAGACCAGCCGCTCATTGGCGATCACGTCGTGATAGGTGGCATCGAAGGTCGACACCAGCCCGCCTTCCCAGCGGCCCTTCAGCCGCTCCGTGCCGCCGGGCCGCACATCCATATGGCGTTCGAGGATTTCCCAGCGCCCGGCCGTGCCGCCGAACCATTTCGCCTTGGCGGCCGGGTCGGTCAGCGCCTTCCAGACGCGCGCGGCCGGTGCGTCGTAGGTCCGCTCCAGGTGGAACGTGGCGTGCACTACCGAGCGCGCGCCCGTGCCGGCGCCTCCTCGCATCCGGATGACCTCCTTTTCGAGCTTGTCCAGGGTCGAGCCCCAGCCCTCCGGCGCGCCGGCCACATAGGCGGCGGCGATCGAGGGATCGGCGAAGGTGTAGGTCTGCACCACGTCCACGCGGGTTCCGCCGAGCGCGTCGGCGAAGTCGACCTCGGTATAAGCGCGGAAGATCGGCGTGCCGTCGCCCTCGCTCACCTGCGTGTCGACCACCAGACGGGTGAGCGGCACGAACTCGGCGAACGTGCCGCGGGTCCAGTGCTCGGCGCCGTCGGGCAGGCGCATGCAGACCTCGAAGCGGCCGCCGATATGCGGGTCCACCTGCGCATGCGTGATGTCTACCGTTTCCGGGCTGAACCAGCGCCGGACATGCCCGGCCGAGGTCCAGGCCTTGAACACGGTCTCGCGCGGCGCGTGGAACACCCGCGATACCTTGAACGGCGGCGGTTGCGGCACGGAAGCGTTCCTCGTCTTAGCGGTCTGAGCCATGATCCTCTCCTTCCATCGTCTTCAGATAGTCGCCCAGGCGGTCGAGACGGCGTTCCCACTCGATCCGCCGGGCGTTGATCCATTGCTCGGCCTGGCTCAGCGCCTGGGGCTCGATGGCGCAGGTGCGCACCCGGCCGATCTTCTCCGACCGCACCAGCCCGGCCGCCTCCAGCACCGACAGATGCTGCATCGCCGCCGGCAGCGACATCGGCAGCGGCCGCGCCAGCTCGCTGACCGGCGCCGGCCCGCGGCTCAGCCGTTCCACTATCGCCCGCCGCGCCGGATCGGCGAGGGCCTGGAACAGGCGATCGAGTTCGGGCGATTGGTTAAGCATATGCCTAACTATCACGGTGAGAATGGTTAGGCAAGAGCTTTAGTATGCCCGATGTGAGGGGCGGCCGGCTGGAGGCAGCGCGCTAAGCGCGCTCCGCCTCATAGGATCCGGCAGGCAGGAAGACGCCGGCGCGCTGCCGGAGCAGCACGGCCAGGATGGCGCAGGCGGCGAGGCTGATGAACGCGTCGGCGAGGTAGCTTCCAGCCAGCGCGCCGATCCCGTAGGCCTGGCCGTCGATCAACTGCATGTAGGTCAGCGGCAGCCCCGTCGCGGCGAAGAGCAGCGAGTATTGCGTCGCCGCCAGGGGGTTGTTGCCGCCGTTGGAGCGCAGGACGAGGGCGGTAATGACGGTCAGCGCCGTCGCCTGGATCGCGTTCTGTTCGATGATGCCGAAGGCGAGGCTGAGCGGCGTGCGCGGCAGCGCCAGCTGCACCAGCGTCAGGACGGCGCCCCCGGCGCCCAGCCACAGATAGAGCCGCGCCGGCGGCATCAGGCGCAGCAAGGGCGGCACGACGCTGCAGCCGACCACCCCCGCGATCGCGACGCCGATGCCGGAGACCGCGCCGACCAGCTCCTCCGAGGCGCCGAAATCCTTGCCGAGGCCAGTCAGCGTGTTGCTGAGCGCGAAGCTCGCCGCCGGCATGACGAGGAAGAAGAACAGAAAGCGGACCGTCGGCTGCCGCAGCAGGGTCAGCACGTCCCGCGAGAAGGCGGCGAAGCTCTCATGCGCCAGCTTCCGGTCGGGCGGGGTGGCAGGGATCGCAAGGCAGAGCGGGATCGGCAGCAGCTCGAGGAGCGCCACGGCTGCGGGCCCGACGATCGGCGGCAGGAAGCGGACCAGCAGGATCGTCACAGCGGCGCCGACCCCGAACCCGACGATGTTGGCAATGGACAGCGAGGCGCTGAGAACGCCCTGGCGGTCGGCATCGACCACCTGCGACAGCCAGCCGCCGACCGCCGCGACGTTCAGGTTGATGACCAGGCCCAGCACCAGGACGATCGCGGCGAGCGCGACCAGGCTGCCGCTCCAGGCGAGCACAGCGAAGCTCAGCACGCCCGTCAGAAGCGCCGTGATGACCGCGTAGGCCCGCCGGGTGAGCCGCCAGTCGAGCACCGGGGCGAGCAGGAAATTGATGAACGTGCCGGTCAGGCCCAGCGTCGTGATCCAGGCGATCGAGGTTTCCGGCACGTTCTGAGCCGCAAGCAGCTGCGGCACCGTCACCAGGATCACCGCGCCGCCCAGCCCGACCGGCAGGTTGCAGAACCCCATCAGCCAGGTTGGCGGCAGCGCTCGCTGGGCGGTCAGGACCGACCTCCTCCGGTCCGCACGCGGACGAGGCGCTACCGGCCGGTCGGCGAGGGGCGGTAATCCGGATTCTTCGACACCTCGCCAAGGCAGGCGTATTTGCCGTTCGAACTCTTGCCGAACATCTTGGAGTTCGAGTCGTGGTAGATCTTCGTATAGAGATTAACCCACACAATCGTGTCACCCGGGCAATGCTTCTGCGCATCGGCGAGCGCGTCGAACTGGGTCGGCGTCGGCGCGTCGACGAGCACCAGGGGTGACGGCTGCGTGGTGACGGGCGCCGTAGCCAGTAGCGCGGCGAGGATAAGCGTCTGCATGTGATCCCCCGTGTCGCGAAGCCCGCCGGAGCATAGGTCGCGCGGCACCCGCGTGCAATCGGCCGGCGCACCGCAGGGCGGCGCGCCGGATCAGTGCTCGTAGGCGCCGATATCGACCGTCGTGCCGACCGTGCGGGGATTGCCGGCGAAGTCGACCTTCCCCTGGCGCAGGAGGCCGAGATTGCGGCCGTGGTTGATCGCCGGCGAGGTGCCGGCGACGTTCAGGTTCGGCGTCGTCAGGCTGAGGAACTGCGGATCGGCGAACCGCCCGTGTGCATCGTTGCCGGCGCCGGCCTGGTAGGCTGCGAAGCCATTATAGGTGACGTTCCGCCAAATCCACTGGCTGCCCGCGTTCCCGGCCGGCGAATAATAGAGATTATTGTCGAAATTCGCCGGCCGCGTGGCGCTCGTCGAGAAGAAGTTGACCAGCAGCCCCTGCGCGTTCGCGTAGGCGATGTTGTTGAGGAAGCTGTTGGCCGAGGCGTTATACTGGATCTGGATCTCGCCCGAGCCGGACTGTGTCGTGTCGTTCTCGAACAGCGTGTTGTTGGCGATTGTGCAGCCCGTCGTGCCGCCGTTCTGGGTCTGGTCGGCGCCGCCGATCGTGATGCCGGACAGATAGCTGTGATGGATCACGTTGTCGTGCACCAGCGAGTTGCTGGTGGCGCGGCCGTGGATCTCGCTCGCCAGCTCGATCCCGTAATCCGTCTGATAGACCAGGTTCTGCGCGACGGTGACGGACGCGGCGCCGCTCAGATAGATCCCGTCGGCCCCCAGCGAGCCGCCGTAGGACGGGTTGTTCTTCGAGGTGATGTTGTAGACCGTGTTGCCGGCGACCAGCCCATTTCGCGCCTGGTCGTAGGTCGGGTCGGGCGCCGTCTGGTAGAACCCCTCGATGTTGATCCCGATATTGTCGTTGTCGTGGATGAGGTTGTCGGTCACCTGCCAGCGTGTGACGTTGCCGCTGAGCGACAGCGACTCGCTGTAGCCCGTGGTCAGGTCGTCGAGCTCGTTGCCGTCGATGGTGAGCCAGGTGATCGCCGCTGGCGCCTCGGTGCCGTAGATCGCGATCCCCAGCGCGTCGCCCGCGGTCGTCTTCAGCGTGGTCGTGATGTTGTGGATGTGGTTGCCGAGGATCTCGATGTGGCTGCCAGCGCCCTCGACATAGATACCGCACGGTACATTCGTGTTGCCGCTGACGTAGTTGCGGATCTCGAACCCCTTGATCCGGACGTAGCTGGCGCTCGAGATCGTGAACAGCCCGTTCTGCCCGTTCGGGATGCCGAGCCCGGTGCCGTCCACCACCGGCGCCGCGCCCGCCGCCGGCTCGACCGTGATGAAGCCCGCCGAAGCCGAGCCGGAGCGG
>DATGFU010000085.1:0-3685 GCA_035308865.1 Allostellaceae bacterium
CGCTTGTGGTCCCAGGCCGGCCCGTCAGCACGAAGCCCTTGTCATCGAGATCGACGCAGCCGTCGAGCCAGCCGGTGTTCGGTTCGGCGCCGATGAAGAGGAAGAGATGGCGAAGCGCGCGGTGACGCTCCTCGTCGGAGTCGCGGCGGCGGAACACCGCGCCGGTCAGGCCTTGCGTACGGTCGCCCTTGAGCGCGACGACCTCGGTGCCGGTGTGCAGCTCCACGTTCGGGAGGGCTGCGATGCGGTCGATCAGGTACTTCGACATCGACGCTTCGAGTCCGGCCCCGCGTACGACGAGGCAGAGCCGTTTCACCTTGGCGGCAAGATAGACCGCCGCCTGGCCGGCCGAGTTGCCGGCGCCGACAAGCGCGATCTCCTCGCCCTCGCAGAGCTTCGCCTCCACCGGCGAGGCCCAGTAGGAGATTCCGGCGCCCTCGAAATCGGCCAGGTTCGCGATGTCGGGACGCCGGTAGCGCGCGCCCGACGCGACGACGACGGTCCGCGCCCGCACCTGGGCGCCGCCGGTCAGCTCGAGGCCGAGATCGCGGCCGCCTCCGCCGGGCTCGCCGCAGACCAGCCGGGAGACTTCGAGCGGCAGCGCGATCTCCGCACCGAATTTCTGGGCCTGGTTGAACGCCCGCCCGGCCAAGGCCTGCCCCGATATGCCGGTCGGGAAGCCCAGATAATTCTCGATCCGGGCCGAGGCGCCCGCCTGCCCGCCGATGGCGCGCTGATCGAGCACCAGGACGGACAGCCCCTCCGACGCGGCATAGACCGAGGTCGCGAGGCCCGCGGGCCCGGCCCCCACGACGACCACGTCGTAAAGTCTTTCCGGGTCCAGCTCGGGCGTAATGCCGAGACAGGAAGCGGCCTGCGCGTCGCTCGGATGGGTCAGCATCGCGCCGTTCGGGCAGAGCATCAGGGGCAGGTCATCGCCGCGCACGCCCAACCGCTCCACGATCTCGCGGCCCTCCGCATCGTCCGAGGCGTCGAGCACGGTGACCGGGTAGCCGTTGCGGGTCAGGAATCCTTGCAGGCGCACCAGCTCGGGCGCGTCGCGCCGGCCGATCAGGACGGAACCGGATCCGCCCTCCTCGATCAGCCCCACGCGCCGCAGGATGAAGGCGCGCATCAGGATCTCGCCGAGCTCGGCCGAGCCGATCACCAAGGCCCGCAGATGGGCGGCGTCGAACGGGAGGACGGTCACCCCCGTCGGCCCCGCCCGCCCGGCCGCCAGTGCCGGGCGCCCGGCAAGCTGGCTCACCTCGCCGCTGAACTGGCCGACGCCCTCGACCGCGATCGGCGACTCGTGACCGCGCCCGTCGCGGCGGATCACCTCGATCGAGCCGTCGAGCACGAGCCACGCCGGCACCTGACGCTCGCCCACGTCGAACAGCAGCTCGCCGGGCTCGCACCGTCGCGGCGGTCCGCTCGCAAACCGCTTGGCCGTCTCCATCTGGGCGGCGCCGAGGACGGGGAACATCTGATGCCGCCGCGTGTCGATCAGGGACATCCCCGCTCTCCGGTCCGTCGTGCCGCCCGGATGCATGCTAAGCAGAATGTCGTCGATCGAGCCACAAATGAGGACGTCAATGCGAGCGGAGCGAAGCAATCCAGGGTCACGGTCTCGAACCCCTGGATCGCCACGTCGCTGCGCTCCTCGCGATGACGACCCAAGGCCCGATCGACGAACTTCCGCTTAGCACGTCGCCGGCGCTCCGGAAGAGCGTGCGGCGTCAGTCTTCGACCCTGGTGACCGGGCGATCGTCGCCGTCGGCCACCTCCTGGTGCCAGCGGCCGCCCTTGTCCTCCCAGACGATCCCCGTCGTCTCGCCCGACACGCGCTGTTCGCGAGCCGCGCGCTCGGCCGCCGCCCGCGCGGCATTGTGCGTGGCGAAGGTCTCGGAGTAGACCCCGTTGGCGCGGTAGGCCCAGCCGCCGTCGTGCTCGACGATCTCGTAGGTGATCTTGGTCATCAGGGTTCCTTGGGGTTCAGGGTCTAGCCGCGCTGCGCTTCGAGGTCCTTCTCCAATGCCCTATAGAGGTCGGTGATCGACAGCATGCCGACGATCCGCTCGCCGTCCATCACCGGCAGGTGGCGGCAACCGGTGCGGCGCATCAGGTCGCGGGCGCGGCCCGCCTCGTCGTCCGGATGCACGGTCGCAAGGTCGCTGGTCATGACCTCCTCGATCTGCGTCGTCTTGGGGTCGCGGCCGGTCGAGACGACGCGCCGCACGAGGTCGCGCTCGGTGAAGATCCCGAGAAGATGCCCCTCCTCGGCCACGATCACCGCGCCGATGTTGCGATCGGCCATCGCCTTCGCCGCCTCGGCGACGGTGGCCGAGGGACGCACGATCGTCAGGGTCTGGCCCGACACCAAGTCGGGAACGATATGGCGGGTCATCCTCCCATCCTCCTGGCGCCCAACAGTGGTGAGCGTTGGCCGGAGCCTGTCACCTCGGCGGCGGCCGGTCAACCGCGCGAACCCCGCCCGACGCGAGGCAGATCCTCGCATCCTGGGCCTTGCGGCCGGGCGCCGCACGCGGCCATATGGTGGGAACGGCCGACGAGGAGATGTCACCATGCCGATGGACCCGGCGACGATCGAGCGCCTGATCCGCGAGGGTCTGCCGGACGCGGAGATCACGATCGAGGATCTGCGCGGCGACGGCGACCACTACGCCGCCCATGTGCGCTCCGCCCAGTTCCAGGGACGCAGCCGTGTGCAGCAGCATCAGCTCGTCTACGCGGCGCTGGGTACGAGGATGGGCGGCGAGCTGCATGCGCTGGCCCTCACCACCGAGCCGATCTGAGAAAAGGAATCCGGTCACCATGTCCGACGAGAATCCCGTCTTCGAGCGCATCCGCAGCGATATCGCGGCCAATCCGGTGGTGCTGTTCATGAAGGGCACGCCGGTCTTCCCGCAGTGCGGCTTCTCGGCCCTGGTGGTCCAGGTGCTCAGCCACATGGGCGTCAAGTTCAAGGGGATCGACGTGCTGTCCGACCCCGAGATCCGCCAGGGCATTAAGGAATTCTCGAACTGGCCGACCATCCCGCAGCTCTATGTGCGCGGCGAGCTGGTCGGCGGCGCCGACATCATCCGCGAGATGTACCAGACCGGCGAGTTCGAGCAGATGCTCCACGACAAGGGCATCGCGCACAGCCACCAGCACTGAGCCGTGCCGCTCGTCCGCATCGCCCTGCCGCCAGGCAAGCCGAACGCTTTTTCGCACGCCGTCTCCGATGGCGTTCACGCGGCGATGGTGGAGGCGTTCAATGTTCCCCAGGACGACCGCTTCCAGATCGTCACCGACGCCGGCGGCGGCACCGAGATCGTGCGGCCGGCGAGCTATCTCGGCATCGTCTACAGCGACGATCTGGTGATCATCCAGATCACCGCCAACGAAGGCCGGACGGTCGAGCAGAAGAAGGCGCTCTATCGCGGCATCGTCGATCGCCTCGTCCGCGATCCCGGCCTCCGGGCCGAGGATGTCGTGATCAACCTCGTCGAGGTGAAGCGCGAGAACTGGTCCTTCGGCAACGGCGTGGCACAATACGCCGGGTGAGCCGAACGCTCCCTCTCCGCCCCGGGGGGCGGAGAGGGTCGGGTGAGGTGGGGCGGCGAAGACTTCCGGACCCATGGAATCAAATGAGCAAGACCGGATGGGTGAACCGGTCTAG
>DATGFU010000086.1:0-3733 GCA_035308865.1 Allostellaceae bacterium
GAGAAACTGCTCGACGGCGTGGCCGACCGCGCGGTCCGGACCCGGCTGGCGCCGGCGCTCGCGGCTGGCGAGGCCGAGTCGATCCTGCGCTACCTGCCGCAGGCGGCCGACGCGCTCGGCCTCACCCGCGATGCCGTCGCCGGCCGTATTGCCACCGCCCTCGGCGACCCCCTCAAGCCCAGCGAAGGAGCTTCCTCATGAGGATCGGCCCGGCCCTCGTGCTGCCTGCATTGCTCGCCGCCTGCACTGCGGCCGAGCTGACCCAGATCGAAACCACGGCCAGCGCCGATTTCGCTGCCGCCTGCCAGGACTGGCAGGCGGTGAAGGCGATCGCCGGCGAGGCCGGGGCGCTGCTGCCGCCGCCCTTCGACGAGGCCGCCGCGGTGACCGAAGGCTTCGTCGGCGACGCCTGCACAAACCAGGCGTTCATCGAGGCCGCCGGCGCGCAGGAGGTGACCTGGATCAACCAGTCGATCGCCAATCTGAAGTCGGTGGTGGCGCAGGCCACGACGCCGACCGCGCCGAGCTCCCACACCGCCTCGCTGCGGCGCTGACGCATGGACTGGGCCCAGGCCGGCGGTTTCGTGCAGACGGTGGGCGGCGTGTGCGGCGCCCTCTCCTTCGTCGGCACGGCTCTATCTGCGCGGCGCTTTCGTCACCAAGGAGACGCACCAGCGCGTCCTGGCCGCCTTCGAGAAGCGCCTGGCCGAGCGCGAGCGCTGGGCCGACCGCGAGACGGGGGAGATGAAAATTTCGATCGCGGAGATGAAGGGCGTGACCGGCCGGCTCGACGCCACCACCCAGCGCCTGGAAAAGCAGATCGACCGCATGGAAGGCATCTTCCTCAGCGAGCGCGTGCCGTGAGCCTGCGCGACGCCATGATCGCCGCGCGGCGGCTCATGCTCCTGCGACTGCTCGCCGAGTGCGACGGCGAGCTCAACGAGGCGGTGATCCGCAGCGCGCTCCGCCGCAGCGGCTTCGGTCTCGCGAGCGCAGATGACGTAAGGAGTGACCTCGACCATCTCGCCGAGGCCGGCTGCCTTACGCCGCGATGGGAGGGCAGGCTGCGTGTCGTCACACTGACCGAGCGCGGCGACGATACCGCTCATGGTCGCGTCGCGATCGACGGCGTGGAGCACGCGCCGTGGAGGCGCGCGTGACGACCCGGGGGCCCCGCAAGTCGGCGGCTGCAGCGGCCCCGGCAGAGCCAATCGCGCTTATTCCCGCGGCCGACGTCGTCAAGGTTATCTGCTGGAGCCGGGATCTGATCAAAGGCCTGGCGGATATTCCCGACGACGGCGGCGAAGGCAGTTTTCGGCTCGTCGTCGAGCTGATGCACGCGGCGATCGCCGATCTGCTGCTTACGCCGCCCGGCAAGCCCGCCATGTTCGATCCTGATACGGTCCAGATGCTGGCCAAGGTGCTCGAGCTCGTGGCCAAGGCGCGCCGGACCGATGCCGAGACGATGCTGAAGCTCAAGAACTCCGGCCAGCCTGCCGAGGACGACCAGCCGCGCGGCCTCAGCGGGGAGACCGTACGGGCAATCAAGGAGCGCATCCTCGGCATCCGCCCGGCGTGACCGGGCAGTGGAGAGCGATGGCGAGGATCTGCTGCTGCCTTATCAGCAACTGCTGATCCGCAAGACGAGGGAGAGCGCGTTCACCGTGGCGTCCAAGTCGCGGCGGATCGGCTACACCTGGGGCGTTGCTGCCGATGCGGTCCTGACGGCAGGCTCGGTCCGCGCCGAGCGCGGCATGGACGTGCTCTATATCGGCTATAACCTCGCCATGGCGCGCGAGTTCATCGATGTCTGCGCCATGTGGGCGCGCACACTGAGCCCCGCCGCCACCTGCGTACGGGAAGGCTTCCTCGGCCGCGGCCACGACGCCGTCGGCGCCTTCCGCATCGGCTTCGCCTCGGGATACGAAATCTGCGCCCTGACCTCGCGGCCGCGCTCGCTGCGCGGCCGGCAGGGCTACGTTATCATCGACGAGGCGGCCTTCCACGACGAGTTGGACGAGTTGCTCAAGGCCGTGCTCGCCATGCTCGTCTGGGGCGGCAAGGTGCTGGCCGTCTCGACCCACGACGGTGTCGACAACCCGTTCAACCGCCTCGTCGAGGACGTCCGCTGCGGCCGGCGCGCCGGCGCGCTCGTCGAGGTCTATTTCGACGAAGCGCTGGCCCAAGGCCTCTACAAGCGCATCTGCCAGGTCTCGGGCCGCGACTGGTCGGCGGAGGCCGAGGCCGACTGGCGGGCCGAGATCATCCGCTTCTACGGCGACGGCGCCGACGAGGAGCTGTTCGGCATCCCGAAATCGGGCGGCGGCTCGTTCCTCGCCCCCTCGCTCATCGAACGCCAGCAGCGGCCGGGCATCCCGGTGCTGCGCTGGAGCCGGAAGCCCGACTTCGTGCTGGAGCCGGACGCCGCCCGCGAGGCCGCGGCCCGCGCCTTCTGCGAGAACGAGATCGGCCCGGCCCTGGCGCGCCTCGATCCCGCGTTGCCCTCCTATCTCGGCGAGGATTTTGGCCGTTCGGGCGACCTCACGGTGATCTGGCCGGTGCAGCTCGGCGCCGACATGGTCCGCCGCCCGCCCTTCGTCGTCGAGCTCCGGCAAATCCCCTTCGCCCAGCAGAAGCAGATCCTGTGGTGGATCATCGACCGGCTGCCGCGCTTCGCGGGCGGCGCCATGGACGCGACGGGCAACGGCGCCGCCATCGCCGAGGAGACCGCCACGCGCTACGGCGCCGGGCTCATCCGCCAGATCAAGATCACCGCCGGCTGGTACGATGCGGTCGGCCCGCACCTGAAGCGCGCCTTCGAGGACGGTCTCACGGAGCTGCCGCGCGACCTCGAGATCTATCAGGACCACCGCGCACTGCAGCGGGAAGGCGGCTCGGTCCGCCTCGCGCGCGACGGCGCCGCCGACCGCCATGGTGATTCCGCCATCGCGCATATGATGGCGCTGCAGGCGAGCCGGCTGGACAACTCGGCCGGGCTCTTGGGCTACATGCGGGAGATGGCGGCGGAGGCGGAGCGGCCGGGGCGGAGAAGGAGGGGGTGAGGAGATCGCGCAAAGCCACCAGGCGGGCACCGCGGCGAGGAGGCCGCGGTGCCCGCCTGGTCGTGATCAGTGAGACGTGCGATGCGAATGCCCGGTGTTGGCCGTGAAGGTCAGGTCCGTCGAGTGGCAGTCATGCATCGAGGCGTGCCAGACGTCGTCCTGATCGACCAGCAGGATCTCGAAATGGCAGCTGGGGGCGTGAGCGACCGCGCTTTCGCCGTTGCCGATCGACGCGACCTGGACGCCGTCGTCGGGGTCCAGATCGTCCCCTGCACTCTGCAGCAGGAACACGACGACATGATGTCCCGTGTTGTTGTGGACGGTCAGGCTCTCGCCGTCGTCTTCACCGGCAAGAGCGGCGCTCCCGAGCAGGAATCCGCCGGCGATCGCGGCAAGAGCGACGCAAAAATACTTCATAGGCTTCCCCCGCGATTAATCGTTTCGGCGGTGGCTCGATTGCCGTCCGCGATCATGAGCAAGGTAGCACAGGCCTTTACCATGCGGCCGTGGCGAAGGGAACCGGTCAGCCCGCGCCGAGGTGGAATTGCGGCAGCGAGCACCGTCGCCGTCTGGGTTGCGGTGCCAGTGCACAAAACTCTGGTGGCGCACCATCCCGACGGGAATGCGGAGTCTGGTCGGCCCCGTCGCCACTGCTTCAACGCCGACCACAT